>JAUIHC010000074.1 GCA_030432455.1 Phycisphaerae bacterium
CCGGGCCGCTGCTCTTCGATGTGTCACTGGATCCGACCGGCGAGCGACTCGCGATCGGGATCGCCCGGGATCACGAGGAGGCGTCGATGCCGGGGCTCGTCTGGGTCGTCGAGTTCACGCCAAGCCCCGCGGCGGCCGCGGCGGACGACGACTCGTCCGGGGGATAGAACCGGTCGATCACCGCCTGCCAGCCGACCAGCGATTCGGCCGCGATGAACGCCCGCTTCACGCCCGCGGCCTCGGGATGCAGCGCCGCGAACTTGATGCCGAACTTCCGCATCTGGCGACTGGCGTTGCGGTCGCCGTGGATCACGGTCGCGAATCGCAGATGCGTCTCGAGCGTGCGTCGCTGTTCGACGATCGAGGGCGGCCGCGGCGTGCGACCCGCCATGAGGTCGCGGGCCTGCCGGAAGATCCATGGATTGCCGATGCAGCCGCGGGCGACGGAGACGGCGGCGACCCCGGTGAGTTCGAGCATGGCGAAGACATCCTCGACGGTCCACACATCGCCCGACCCGAAGACGAGTCGATCCGGATGACGACGACAGAGATCCCGCAGAAACTCCCAGCGACCGGGACCGATGTATCGCTGCTCGACGGTGCGACAGTGGACGGTCGCCCAGACGCAGCCGAGGTCGTACACGGCGTCGAAGAGGCGCTCGAAGTTCGCGGCCATCTCCTCGGTGTCGTTCCACGCCCGGCGGAGCTTGACGCTGACCGGGATGTCACCCGCAACCTCTCGGACCGCCGCCAGCACTTCGATCGCCTCGTCGGGGTGCGCCAGGAAGTGGCCGCCGCGGGACCGCCGCTTGATCTTCTTGACCGGGCAGGCGAAGTTCACGTCGATGACCTCGTAGCCCATCCCCAGAAGGATCGCGGTGCCCTCGGCCATCTCCCCGGGATCGGTGCCCATGATCTGACCCGCGATCGGATGGTCGTCGAGTCCCGCCGCGCGGTTGTCGTCGAGTTCGCCCATGCCGCACTCGCAGGCGATGAGATCGGGATCCTCCTTGCGACGCCCCTTCCCGCCGTTGACGAGCGTGCGGTCGAGCAGCGCCTCGGTGACGCAGAACGGACAGCCGTGATGCCGGGCCACCAGTCGCATCGCGCCGTCGGAATACCCGGCGAGTCCGGCCTGGAAGAACGGTGCATCGAACCCCGGCACGGTGGCCGGAATCCGCGGGTCGATCTTGAAGCTCGCGGCGATCTCCTCGATCGGCCGCGGAAGCAGCCGACTCGGCACGCCATCGGGTCGCAGTCCCACGCTCATGTCGAGGATGGTACGGCGGCGCGGCCACGACGGCCCCGGGCAACCGTCGCGGGGCATTCAGACGACCCTGGAACGGTCGAATCGGACGTCGATCAGAACTGCTCTTCGGCCGGGATCGCGATGGCGCCGAGCAGCGGCTCCTCGGTGCCGACCTGGAGCTGGACCAGCACCGACGGTGTCGGTTGCTCGGCCCGGAAGAAGCCACCCGCCACCGGGGTCTCGCCCCACTGATCGAAGAAGTCGCCGAACCAGAGCCGCCGGGTCTCGCCCGCCTCGAGGCGGTCGACATGGAGCATGTAGCGGCGATTGACCCAGATGTCGATGTCGGTGAAGGTCTGCGGCGTGGCATTGACCACGATCAGGTCGCCGGCATCGCGGAAGACCTGGATATCGACGATCTCACCCTGACCGAGCTCGGCTGGATACGGCCGCGTCGCCTGAGCCGCCACATATCGCCGACCGCTGCAGCCCGTGACCGACACGCCCGCGAGCACGCCGATCGCGACGACCGCCGCCACCATGCGGCCGAGGGCGGGTCGGAACGGTTCTTCGGAGCCGGATCGCATGGCGGAATGCTATCAGAGGTCGTCCCCGTCTCCGTCTCCGTCCCCGTCTCCGCGTACCTTCAAGCCGTCAATCCGCGGCCGCCGCCTCGGCGAGTCGTGCCGCCGTCTCGGGGTGCGTGTCGGCCAGATCCGTCGTCTCCCGGGGATCCGCCTCGAGATCGAACAGCCGACCGTCGAGCCACTTCCAGCGGCCCTCCCGCACCGAGCGGGATCGCCCGTGACGGAATCGAAGTCGGCGGAGGTGCGGATCCGCGTCCCCTCGCCAGATCGCCGCGAGATCGATCCCGTCGAGATCCTCCGGTGCCGGCGCCCCCACCACCGTCGCGAACGTCGCGTGCAGATCGACGAGCCCGCCGGTCTGCGTGATCGACCGCCCGGGTTCCACGACCCCTCGCCATCGCAACGCGGTCGGCACCCGGGTGCCGCCCTCGCGCAACCCGTGCTTCCCGCCCGACCAGCGACCCGCGTCTCCGGCGTTGGACACGGTGGTGTCCGGACCGTGATCGGCGGTGAAGAGCACCAGTGCGTCGCCTCGCCCCGCCGCCTCGAGCGCCGTGAGGACCGTCGCGACGGCGTCGTCCATCGCGTGGACGAGGGCGCGGTAGTGCCCGCGTCGGACATGACGCGGCACCGAGCCGCCGTCCGCGACCGCGGTCGCCTCCGCCACCTCGGTCGCGTGGACTCCCGGGGTCACCCCCACCGCGCGAAGATCCTCCTCGGTGGCCTGAATCGTGTTCACCGGTCGGCATGTTCGTCGATCGCCGCCCTCGGTGACCGGCCGCGCGGCCCCCGCGCCGCGGGTGACCAGACTCCGCGGATCGCCCGCCGCATCCTCGAGACACGACTTCCCGTAGTGCGGCGCGGTCAGCGAGACGACCAGCAGGAACGGATCGTCGTCGCCGGTCTCGCGATCGTGCGCCGCGATGAACGCCGCGGCCGCCGCCGCGATGAGGTCGTTGGACTCGCCCTCCTCGACGAGCGGATCGTCGTCTCGCCACCAGTCGGGCTCGGTCGCATATCGGTGCGTGAAGGCGTCCACGCAACCACCGCGGCAACCGTGGAAGAACTCGAAGCCGTGGGCCGTCGGCGAGACCGCGGCATCGCCGTGCCCGAGATGCCACTTGCCCGCGAGCATGGTGTCGTAGCCCACGACGCGAAGCGTCTCCGCGACGGTCGTCTCGCCGGGACGCAGGCCCCGATCACGATGCGAGGGGTCGAACATCATGAGCACGCCGCCCAGTCCGCCTGCACTCCGCCACGGATGGCGGCCGGTCATCATCGCGAAGCGACTCGGCGTGCAGACGCATGCCCCGCCGTGGAAGTCGGCCAGCACCGCGCCGTCGCGGGCGATCGAGTCGATCGCCGGCGTCGCGACATCCTCGCCGTCGAGAAACGAGACATCACCGAAGCCGAGATCGTCGGCGACGATCAGGACGATGTCGGGACGCACCGGGTCGTCGGATGCCGGCGCGACCGCACCGGCGACCGCCGCCCCGAGGACCGCGGCGAGAAGACCGATTCCGCTCACGCGTCGTCCTTCGACACCGACCGCGGGCGTCGCACCTCGGTTCCCGACACGCCGGTCAGCGTGTCGCCGAGCCGTGCCCGCATCGCATCGGCCATGTCCGAGAGCCGGGCGACCACCTCCGGATGCTCGGCCGCGAGGTCCACGGACTCCGCCGGATCGGCGGCGAGGTCGTAGAGCTCGAGACCGATCGGCACTCCGTAGCGGTACTTCGCCGGGCGACCGTTGTTGCCCGGGGGACGACCCTCGAGCGACCGGTAGGTGTGCGGGAAGTGCAGCTTCCATCGGCCCGACCGCATCGCCTGAAGCTCGTTCGCGGCGTACCAGAAGTAGAGCGCCTCGTGCGGATCGCCGGCCTCTGCGTCACCCCGAAGCTGGGCCACGATGCTGACCCCGTCGATCTCCCGCTCGGGAAGCTCGCCTCCCACGATCTCGGCGATCGTGGGCAGCAGATCGATCGTCATCGCGGGCGTGTCGCAGGTCGCGTTCGCGGGCACGATCGCGGGATACCGCACGACCATCGGCACCCGTACCCCGCCCTCGAATGTGGTGCCCTTGCCCTCGCGCAGCCCGCCGGTGGTGCCCGCGTGATCGCCGTAGTTGATCCACGGGCCGTTGTCGCTGGTGAAGACGATCAGCGTGTCGTCGAGGATCCCGTGACGCTCGAGCGCCGCCCGGATCTGGCCGACCGACCAGTCGATCTCGCGGATCACGTCGCCGTACGGGCCGTACATCGTGCTCTGCCGGAACGCAGGACCGACCCCGAGCGGGACATGCGGCATCGAGTGCGGGACATAGAGCAGGAACGGCTCGTCCGCATGGCGATCGATGAAGCGGACGGCGTGTTCGGTCAGATCGCGGGTGATCTGATCCTGACCGTCGAGGTCGTCGATCCAGTCCACGGGGCCGCACCACCCGGACCCGTCACTGCCGTAGATCGGCAGCCGCGGCCACGCCTTGGGCGACTCGGGATGGCCGGGCCACATGTCGTTCGAGTACGGGATGCCGTGGTACTCGTCGAAACCCTGGGCGGTCGGCACGAAGGGCGGGAGATGACCGAGGTGCCACTTCCCGAAGCACGCGGTCGCGTAGCCGAGCGGCTTCACCACCTCGGCGATCGTCGTCTCGTCGGGATCGAGACCGTGCCTCGTGCTCGGCACCAGCGCCCCGGAGATCCCGACGCGGTTCGCATAGCACCCGGTCAGCAGCGACGACCGCGACGCGGAGCACACCGGCTGGCTCACATAGAAGTTGGTGAACCGCATCCCCTCCTCGGCGAGGCGGTCGATGTTCGGCGTCGGGATCTCGGTGGATCCGTAGCACGACAGATCACCCCAGCCCTGGTCGTCGGTGAAGACGATGACGACGTTCGGGGGACGGGTGGCGGGCGGATCATCCGCGGACCAGGCACTGGCGGTCAGCAGCGGGAGGACGAGGAGCGACGCGAGCGTTCTGGTTCTCGACATGCCCCCGAGACTACTGGACGGGTGGGCCCTCGGCGATAGCAGGCGTGAGGTGAGCAGGAGAGCAGGAGATTGGGGGGTTGTGAGATCAACGAGCCAGCCACCGACCCCTCAGTCGCCTTCGGCGACAGCTCCCCCGGATACGGGGGAGCGGAATCGCGATTCGCGGGCGAAGGAAGTGACGACGCCGACTCAATCAACGCCGTCCCGCCAACTCTCGATCCCCCCTACTCCAACCCCAGCCGCGCCTTCTTCGCCTCCCACTCCGCGTTCTCCCGCCTGTTCTCGCTCGCAAGGGGCTTGCCGGTGCGGAGCGCCTCGATCTCGAGGCCGGTCAGCTGCATGGCGTTCAGGCGATAGTCCTCGAACGCCTCGCAGGTGATCGGGACGATGCCGCGGATGAGGTCGTACATCGCGGTCGCGTAGTCGCGGATCTCGATCTGGGCGTGCGAATCCATCCGCAGCGAGAGGAAGTGCAGGATGTTGTGCAGGTCGCACTTCCAGTACCACTCGGTGAAGACGCTGACCGGCAGCGCCGCCCGGGCGATCTCCCGCGCGACCCCCTTCTCGGTGAGGTCGAGGTATCGGGAGTAGAGCGCCTCGGAGTCCTCGAGCAGCTTCAGGAACTCCTCGGCGGTCCCGACATCGATCGACTCGTCGCCGCCCTGCCGGTTGGTGGTGCTCTGCTGGCGGACATTCTCGACGCTCGGCCGGTAGAAGCGGTCGGGCACGATCGAGTAGCGGGCGGAATACTCGTTGACGTTCGCGGTGCGGTGCCGGATCCACTGCCGCGCGACGAAGATCGGCATCGCGATGTGGAACTTGAACTCGATCATCTCGAACGGCGTCGTGTGACGATGCCGCAGGAGGTAGCGGATGAGGCCGCGATCCTCGTTCACCTTCTTGGTGCCGGCCCCGTAGCTGACCCGCGCCGCCTGCACGATCGCACTGTCGGCGGTCTGACCTTCGGGGATCAGGCGCGGCATCGCGTCCACCAGCGCCACGAACCCGTGGTCGTGCACCGGGATCTCCCAGCGGGCGTCGCCGCCCATGACGTCACGGAGCGGTGCCTCGGAGGCCACGCGGCGGATCCGGTCGGGGACGACCACCCCCGCGGGCGTGGTCACGGTCTCGGTCTCGGAACTCATGCCCGCATGGTCGCAGGTGACGGGGCCCACGGCCAGCCGAGGGCCGGAACCGACAACGGGCCAACAGCCGCGATCAGCCCCCGGTGGCCACGCGGGCGGCGGCCGCCCGGAGCCAGCGGTTCACGTGGTCGATGGTGGGCCCGTCCTCGACCAGCCCGCTGGGCCGCCCCCCGACCGAGAGGACGGGGGGAAGATCCGGCTCCGGGGGCCAGCTGACCTGCACGATCGCGAGGGCATCCTCGAGGCTCACGCCGACCTCGTCGGCCATCGCCTGAGCCCGGGTGACCGGCCAGTCGGCGGGCTCGCGACCGAGCGATCCGCTCAGTCGATCGGCGTCCTCCACCGCGGTGAGCACATCCACCGACTCGGGGAAGCCGTCGCGGTCGGCCGCCACCAGCAGCCGCCAGGCGACGGTCCGCAGGGCGGCATCGCTCTCGCGGGCGGCGGCCTTCACCCGGGCCACCACCTGGAAGCCGAAGATCGTGGTGCCGATCGCCGCGATCACGAAGAAGGCGAGGAAGCCGACCACGATCCGGCGGCTGCGAGCCGCCTCCGCGGGGGTCGGCGGAAGGGGATCGCCGCTCACATCCGCATTCCGCTGAAGGTGATGCGGGACCGCTCGCGACGCGGATCGGGCTCGGGAACCGCCGAGAGCAGGGCCTTGGTGTAGTCGTGCTGCGGGTCGTGGATGACCTGATCCCGCTCGCCGACCTCGACGATCCGCCCGTTGAACATGACCGCGATGCGATCGCAGACGTGATGCACCACCGCCATGTCGTGACTGATGAACAGGTAGCTCAGGCCGAACTCGTCCTGCAGATCGTCGAGAAGGTTCAGGATCTGCGACTGGATCGAGACGTCGAGCGCCGACGTCGGCTCGTCGCAGACGATCAGCCGCGGCTCGACCGCGAGGGCCCGCGCGATGCCGATCCGCTGACGCTGGCCGCCGCTGAACTCGTGCGGATACCGATCCGCGGCCTGCTTCCAGAGCCCGCAGCGTTCGAGGAGATCCTCGACGCGGGACCGCAGTTCGTCGCCGGTCGCCAGACCGTGCACGACGAGCGGCTCACCGACGAGTCGGCCGACCCGCATGCGGGGATTCAGCGACCCGCCGGGATCCTGGAAGATGATCTGCATCTCCCGCCGCAGCGCCCGCATGTTCACCGCCGACTGCTGGAAGACCGACTTGCCGTCGAAGATCACCTCGCCGCCGGTCGCGGGCAGCAGGCGAAGCACCGTGCGTCCCACCGTGGTCTTGCCGCATCCGCTCTCGCCGACGAGCCCGAGCGTCTCGCCGGGGGCGAGATCGAAGCTCACGCCGTCCACCGCCTTCACATGGCCGACCGTCCGCTGGAGGATGCCCCGCTTCACGGGGAAGTGCGTCTTCAGGTCGCGGACCGAGAGCAGCGGTGACGAGGCGGATGACGAGGGAGACGACATGATGTGGATGCTACCGGAGCGCGGGGTTCGGCTCAGAACGCCAGCGTGATGGCGACCCGTTCGCCGCCGGGACGGATGCCCACCACCGGGAACCCCGACCCGCCGCCTCGCCGGGACCGCATCGCGGGAGACTGAAGATGCCGGTCGAGCCGGGCGAGGAGCTCGTCCATCGACCCGATCCGGCGTCCACCCGCCTCGACGATGGTGGTTCCGGGGGGAAAGACGCCCGCGAGTTCCGATCGGGCGTCGGTGCGGACCACGATCACGCCCCGCTGGTGCGGGATGTCGAAGTCGGCCGCGAGCTCGGGGGTCAAGGTCCGATACTCGAGGAGCCCCATCCGGGCGAGCTGCTGGGCCGCGATGCTGGCGAGCATGGGATCGAGTTCGCCGAGCACGACCTCGACGGCCAGTCGCTCGACGGTGTCGGAGGTCGCATCGAATCGCCAGATGCCGAGGTCCGTCGTCTCGCCCGGCCGGATCGAACTGATCATCGCCTTGAGCTGCTCGAGGCCGTTCACCTGACGACCGCCGACCGACTCGATCACGTCGCCGACCCGAAGCCCCGCCTCATCGGCGGGATGCCCGGGCTCGAGCCGGGTGATCGCCACCCCATCGCCCTCGTAGTACTCGGCGATCGCGTCCACCACCGCGAGGAACGCGCTGTTGGAGGGGATCGACCGGGCCATCAACGCGAGGTTCGCCGGATCGGTCTCGACCAGACCGACTCCGAGGAATCCCTTGCGGACGACGCCGGTCTCGATGACCTGCTCGACCACGCTGCGGATCTGGGTCATCGGAATGGCGAGGCCGATGCCCGCGAACTGCCCCTGCCCGACGGTGTTCCGCTGGCTGGTGGCGATCGCGGTGTTCATGCCGATCACCCGACCGCGGGCGTCGGTGAGCGGACCGCCGGAGTTGCCGGGGTTGATCGCGGCATCGACCTGGATGAAGTTCTCGTAGTCCACCTCGTCGAGTCCGCCGCTTCGACCGAGCCCCGAGACGATGCCGCTGGACATCGAGAACCGGAAGTCGAAGGGGGATCCGAAGGCGAAGACCAGATCGCCCTGCTGGACATCGCCGCTGTCGCCCTTGCGGGAGGGGATGAGGCCGCCCGCGGGCACCTTCAGCACCGCGATGTCGCTGCGAAGATCGAGCCCCACGACCTCGCCCGTCCGGACCTCGCCGGTGTGCAGCTGGACCTCGATGACATCCGCCGCCTCGACGACGTGCGCGTTGGTGACGATGTGCCCGTCCTCATCCCAGATCCAGCCCGATCCGGTCGAGGCGACCGCGAATCGGCGGCCCTGTGCGACCGACCCTTCGGTCGAGACATGCACGACCGAGGGCTCGACGACCGTCGCGATGTCCCGCTGCGCGGCGGAGATCCGGTCGAGGATCGTTCCCTCCGCGAGCTGCTCGGCCGCCCGCTCCGCCTCGACCGTGGTGCCCGCGTGGACGATCGTCCGCACGACGCTGGGGCCGGCGTAGAGCGTGGCGACGAGGGTGACGGCGACGGCGACGGCGGGTCCGAGGTGGGTCGGTCGGGTCATCGGCGGGGGATCTCCGGGCATGGAATGACGCCGCGAACCAGCGGCTTCGGATCGTCGGTCCAACGATTCGACGAGGTGGATTGTTTCCCCCCGATCCCGCGGAATCCACCCGGAGACGGCGTTCCGCGATCCGGCTCGTCAGTCGCCCGACGCCGGTGCGTCCCGCATCCGATAGTCGTGCGGCAGCTCGCGGCGGCGAGCCCGCTCGCACCACTGCTCGACGATCGCCTGCATCGACGATCCGAGCCGCCCCTCGCTCGTGGCGAAGCTCGGCTGCCAGTCGGTGAGTCCGAGGATGTCGTGCGTCACCACGATCTGTCCGTGGCAGGCGGGCCCGGCCCCGCACCCGATGACGGGCACGGTGACCGCCTCGACCACCATCTCGGCGGTCTCGGGGGTGGCGGCCTCGACGAGCACCATGACCGCCCCGGCATCGACCAGGGCCCGGGCATCGTCCACCACCCGCCGGGCCGACTCGGCGGTGCGACCGGCCACGACGTGACCGCCGTGGAGCTGCACCTGCTGAGGCAGGCATCCGACATGGGCGATCGCGGGAATCCCCGCCCGTGCGAGTCGCGCGAAGACGCCGGCGAAGGAGGCATCGGCCTCGAGCTTCACCGCATCGGCCATGCCCTCGACCATGAACCGGCCCGCGTGTCGGACCGCGTCGTCCTCGCTCGCGTGGTAGCTCAGGAACGGCATGTCGCCGACCACGAAGGCGTTCGGAGCGCCGCGGCGAACGGCCCCGGTGATGGTGACGAGGAAGTCGAGCGGGGCGTGCAGGGTGCTCGGCTGCCCGAGGATCACCTGCGCGGCGGAGTCCCCGACCAGCAGCACCGGCACGCTCGATCGCTCGAGCCAGCGGGCGGTGGTCGCGTCGTAGGCGGTGAGACAGGGGAAGACGACGCCCTCGCGTCTCCAGCGACGAAGCGTCCGAAGCGTGATCCGCTCGGGAAGGCCGGTGGCGGCCTCGGAGGACGAAGGGGTGTCGTAGCCGGTGCTCATGGGGGGAGGGTACGGGGAAAATCGAGGATGGAGGATGGAGAATGGAGAATGAGCGGGGACGGGAGGGGAGAGAGTGGAGAGCGGGAGAGGTGCGGTCGCGCCGTGCCCGATTCCGCTCCCCCTCCGGCGGAGCTCCGGCGAAGCCGGTGAGGGGGCCGCTCCGCCGACTCGTACACCGCGAACTTCCACGCCGCCGAGTCGGCCACGAACCCCCTCCGCCCGCTCCGCGGGCACCTCCCCCACGCGTGGGGGAGGAGAACCGTTTTGCCGCGCCTTGCCCGATTCCGCTCC
>JAUIHC010000075.1 GCA_030432455.1 Phycisphaerae bacterium
CATCGCGTCCACCCAGTAGACGCAGCCCTCGATCCCCTGATCGACGAGCATCGCCGTCGCCTCGCCGATCTCCGCGGCGCGGGCCGCGAGCGAACCGAGTTCCATCTCCTCCGACTCCTCCGACACCTGCGTCCGCAGCACCTTGAGACTCGAGGACAACGCCTTCATCGCGGGCGTGAGCGGATTGTCCACGACGCCCGGCTCGGCCATGCGACCGGACGAGTTGGTCGCGTGGGCCCGCCACGCCGCGAGATCGTCGAAGAACGCATTCGCCGCGGTCTCGGCCCGCTGCCTCGCCGCGATCGCCTCGTGCACGAGTCCGTCGGCGTCGGCGCCGACCGAGAGACTCGCGAGCACGCCGCGGTTGGTCCGGTCGCTCAGGATCATCCGAAGCAGGTGCCTGACCCGCCCCTCGGAGATGCGGAGTCCGAAGTGCTCGGCCGCGACATCCTCGACGGTGTGCGCCTCGTCGAGGATCACATGGCGATACGGAGGCAGGAAGCCCGCACCGCGGATGCGAAGGGCGAGATCGCTGAAGAACACCGCGTGGTTGCACACCAGCAGATCGGCGTTCTCCATGCGACGCCGCGCCCGCTGGTAGAAGCACTCGTCGTGCGTCGGGCATCGTCGGCCCAGGCAGTTCCCGCTCTCGCTCTGCACGTGGTCCCACACCCCCGGCCGCTGCAGCTGAGGCAGCGTCGCGAGGGTGCCGTCGTCGGTGCGGGCCGCCCACTTCTCGATCTGCTGGAGCGACTGCCGCTCGGTGTCGTCGGCGAGCAGTCTCGTCTCCCGCTCGACCGCGAGTCGGAGGCGTCGCTTGGAGAGGTAGTTCGCGCGTCCCTTCACGAGCACCGCGGTGAACTCGTCCGGCACCACCGCCCGCAGCAGCGGAAGGTCCTTCTCCATCAGCTGCTCCTGCAGGCTGATGGTGTGCGTGCAGATGACGATCTTCTCCTCCCGCTTCGCCAGCAACCGGGCGATCGCGGGCAGGAGATACGCGAAGCTCTTTCCGGTGCCGGTGCCCGCCTCGACGAAGAGTCGTTCGTTCCCCGCGAGGGCTCGCTCGACCGCGGTCGCCATCTCAATCTGCTGCGGCCGCAGCTCGAAGCCGGGCAGGCGACGCGCGATCGGGCCGTCGGAGGCGAGGAGGTTGGCGACCGGAGGGAGCATGGAGGGGGCAGTGGTAGTAGTAGTAGTAGTAGTAGTAGTAGTAGTAGTGGTGGTCGTGGTCGTGGTGAGGGGTCAGGAGAGGGGTTGGCGTTTGGGTTCGCCGACGCGGCGAGGGTAGGCCTTGGGGATCGGGCGGGTCTTGTGGAGGACCACGATGCGGCCGGTCGGAGTGGGGACGACCTCGTGCACCTGGGCGTGCAGCGTGTAGAGCGCCTGCTTCGCGTGGGCGATCTCCTCCTCGGCCTTCGCGCCCTTGATCGCGAGGATCGTGCCATCGGTTCGGGCCAGCGGGACGAGGTATTCGGCCAGCACGTCGAGCGCCCCGACCGCGCGGCTGGTGACCAGATCATGCGACTCCCGATGCTGCGGGTCGCGGCCCACCGCCTCCGCCCGCTGCGGCAGCACCTCGACCCGGTCGAGTCCCAGCGCCGCCGACGCCTGCGCGAGGAAGCGGGCCTTCTTGCCGGTCGCCTCCACCAGCACGATCCGAAGTTCCGGCTGCACGCACGCGAGCACGAGCCCGGGAAGCCCGCCGCCCGACCCGACATCGATGAGCGACGCCGCCCGCCCCTCTCCCGCGGTCCGCTCGACCGTCGCCGCCACCCAGGGGAGCAGGGTCAGACTGTCGAGCACATGCCGCGACCACGCCTCGGCGGGATCGCGGATCGCGGTGAGATTCATCCGCTGGTTGGCGTCGTAGAGCAGCCGCAGGTAGCCCCGAAGCCGATCGAGGTCACCGGCGTCGAACGCCAGCCCCATCCCCTCCGCCTCGGCAAGGAACGACTCGGGAACGGAATCGAAGGCGTCGTCAACCATGCGTCCGGTCTACCACAACACCACCCCACCAACCACCACGACCACGACTACGACCACGACGACCACCCTCCATCCCCCTACCGCTCCATCCTCCGCGGCCGCCGCAACGCCACGTTCAGGATCAGCCCGATCGTCATCCATGCGGTGACCAGACTCGAACCGCCCGCACTGACGAAGGGGAGGGTCATGCCCGTGATCGGAAGCAGGCCGATGGTCATCCCGGTGTTGATGACCATCTGGACCAGCAGCATGGTCACCAGTCCGGCGGCGAGCACGCGGCCGACGGTGTCGCGGGCGAACGCGGAGACCAGGAATCCCCCGAACGCCAGCAGCCCGTAGAGCCCCCACACGATCACGCCACCGAGGAATCCCCAGCGGCAGGTGATGACCGCGAAGACCATGTCGTTGTGCTCCTCCGGCAGGTGGTTGTACCGCACGAGGGTCGAGGCGTGGTCACGCCCCACCCCGCTCGCACCGCCCGCACCCACCAGCGTCATCGCCTTGAAGCCCTGATATCCGATGTCGTCGCGATAGCGAGGGTCCTCCTGCCACTGGGCGACGACCGCCTTGACGCGATCCTGCTGATGCGACTTGAGAAACCCCTGCACCGACGGCACGAACAGCACGCTCGACACCGCGAGCGCCCCCACGCCGACCACCAGTCCGAGGTGCCAGAGCCTCGCCCCGGCGACCAGCAGCAGGGCGAAGAGCGTCGGTACGAACAGCAGCGCCGTCCCGAGATCGGGCTCCAGCAGGATCAGCAGCACCGGCACCGCGGTGATCGCGAAGGGCAGCAGGAACCCCGGAATCGAACGGATGTTCCAGCGGAGCCGGAACCAGCTCGCCATCGCGAGCATCCAGACCACCTTCGCGAACTCCGAGGGCTGGAAGTCGGTCACGCCGAGATTGATCCAGCGTCGGGCTCCCTTGCGAGGCCGTACGATCGCCTCGGGCACGATCGGGATGAGCACGAAGACGAGCAGCACGATCGTGACCACGCAGAGGGCGGGAACCCACTGTCGGAAGCGGCGGTAGTCGGGAATCGCGGCGATCGCGGCAGCCACCAGACCGATCGGCACGAACATCGCCTGCTTGCGGGCGAAGCCGGGTTCGGTGGTTCCGATCGCCACGATGCCGACGAGGTTGAGCAGCAGTGCCGCGACGACGCAGATCCATCCCGCGTTCCACCAGCGGATGCCGCCGATGTGCAGTTCCTTCGCCTGCTCGTGAAGACCCCGGGCGGTGAAGGGGTCTCGCTCCGGCCGCGAGGGGTCGGTGGCGAGGGTGGACGAGGTGGTCGTCGGCCCGTCGTTGGTCGTCTCGTCGGTCACGGCGTCCGATCACCGGGTGTGAGCGCCATCGCGTCGGGAATCGCATCCCGCCACTCCACGGGCGACGCTCCGGAGGCGGTCTTCGCATCCGGCCCGAGGTATCCCTCGGCCGCCAACGCCCGGATGAGCTGCGCGGCGACCGGCCCGGCCGCGGCGCCGCCGGAGTTGCCGTGTTCCACGATGACCGCGAAGGCGTACCGCGGACTCGACTCGCCCGCGGGGGTCACGAGCCCGGCGTACCACCCGTGCGGCGCCTTCCCCGCGACCTGCGCGGTGCCGGTCTTCGCCCGGACCGTCGGCGCCGCGGCTCCGAGGTCGGGGAATGTCAGAAGCGGCTCGCGGGGACGATCGGGGCCGACTCTCACATCCGCCGCCGTGCCCTCTCTCGCCGAGGCGAGCATCCCGTCGAGTGCCGTCCGCACCGCCACCCGGTTCCACGACCCGCGGGTCGGCGCCGGCGCGTCGTCGTCCCGCACCATGACGGGACGGATCGGCGACCCACCCATCGCGAGCCGGGCGTAGGCCGTCGCCGCCTGCAGCGGCGTCCAGGCGACCGGCCCCTGCCCGATCCCGATGATCATCCGATCGACCTCGCCGCCGATCAGGCGATCGTTGAAGGTGCCGTCGAGGGCGGCACCCAGACCCGGTCCCGGCTCGTCCTCGAGTCCGCACGCCCGATACCACTCGTGCACGCGGTCGGGGCCGAGACGGGCGGCCAGCTCGTAGAAGTAGACATTGCAGCTCTGGGCGATCGCCTCGACCGGGCCGATGGCCTCGTGCCGCGTGAACAGGTTTCGTTCCGGACGCCATCCCCAGCACCGGGGCCGCGAGGTCTGATCGTCGCTCCGCGGGTTGTGCCCGTTGCAGACGATGACCTCGTCGGGCCGCAGACGCCCGTTCTGCACGCCCCCCACGTACATGAGCGGCTTGACGATCGATCCCGGCGGATACTCGGTGGCGATCGCCCGGTTTCGGAACGGGGCGAGATCGATCAGTTCCGCGCGTCGTCTTCGGTCGGCCGCGGACAACGCCGCGGCGTCGTCCGCCGAGGTGTTCATGAGCCGGTAGTCGCGTTCGTCGAGTTCGAGTTCGGCGGCGACCGGGGTCGAGACCACCGAGAGCACCTCGCCGGTCCGGACATCGAGCACCACCGCCGCGCCGTGCAGCGGCGTGCCCGCGGGCAGGATCATCGGATTCGGCTCGCCGCCTCGCCACGAGTACTGCCGCTGGTGGGCTCGCATGAGGCCGAAGTCGGGATCGAGGATCGCCCGGAGTCGGGCCTGAAGGTCCACATCGATGGCGAGTGTCAGGTCGTCGCCCCGCACCGGCGGCTCATCGACCACCAGCTCGCCCGAGGAGCGATTCTCCTCTCGGAAGCCGATCAGACCGTGGAGTCGCTCGTCGAACTCGAGCTCGATGCCGCTGGACCCCACGAGCCCGTACGGCCGACGCGGGGAGTATCCGGTGCGGTCGATCACGACCTCGCCGGTGTCGGGATCGGCTCGTTCGAACGGACGACGCTCGACATCCTCGACCGTGATCCGATCCCGCACCCCGCCGATGAGGGTCGAGCCGACGCCCCGCACGGTGATCGAGAGCGGGGTCTCCCGACGAAGGTCGCCGGGAAGCGTGGACCGATCGAGCACCACCACCGCCTCGGTGCATCCGCGATCGCGATGACTCTCCGGTCGCACGCGGAACGCGGGATCCCGCGCCGGGTCGCCGCCCGCCTCGCGGACCATGCGCTCCAGTCGATCGACCGCCCGGATGAGCGGCATCGCGGCGGCTTCGCCGAGTCGCTCGGCCACATCGTGGAACGCCCGCGGCCCGGTCTCCTCGGCGATCGGCTGCTTCTTGAACCGATCCACCGCGTCGCCGGGATACTGCGCCTCGAGCCGCCGGATCTGATTCCGCCAGACGCTCTCCCGCAGTCGGCCGACATCCGAGACGATCTCCTCGCGGAGCGCCCGCACCTCGCGATCGGTCAGCCGTCCCGTGGCGACCACCGCCGCCCAGACGTCCTCGATCGCCTCCTCCCAGCGGACGGCGGCCTCGGAGGTCGCGGCGTATCGCTCCGACTCCGAGATGGAACTCCACTCCCGACCGGCCGCGCGGCGGGCGTCCCGTCGGGCCTGCCGCATCGCCCAGTCGCCGTTGATCGCCTCGTAGTGGACCTCGAAGGTCCAGCTCGGCACCTCGACCGCGAGCGGACGACCGTCGCGATCGAAGATCGATCCCCGGCCCGTCGCGAGGTACTCGGCGCGGTAGAGGACGTTCTCGGCGTCGCGGAGCCAGTGGGTGTCGGCGGTCAGTCTCGACAGTCGCCAGCCCAGGCCGAGGAACACCGCGAGCAGCAGACCGCCCAGCACGACGAGGCGTACCTGGAACGGCGTGACACCATGCTGGCTCTGACCGACGGGTGGACGCATGAGACCCCGAAACCATATCGGCGTCGCCCGAACCGTCGCGACACTCGATCAGCCGCCCGCGCCCGGGCCCCCGCCGCCGGTCGATCGGCCTTCCGGTCAGATCGTGGTGGACCCGCCCACCTCGAGCACCCGGACCTCGATGCCGTCGGGCCGGAAGTCCGCGGGATCCTGCTCGATCGGGGGCCAGGTGTTCCAGTGGCAGGGAATCGCGACCGGCGCCCCGATCATCCCCGCCGCCCGCGACGCGTCGGACGGACCCATGGTGAATCGATCGCCGATCGGCAGGATCGCCGCGTCGGGCCGGTGGATCTCGCCGATCAGCCGCATGTCGCCGAAGAGCCCGGTGTCGCCGGCGTGGTAGACGACCTTGCCCCCGATCCGGATGACGAGCCCCGCGGGCTGGCCGGTGTAGACGCCCTGGAAACTGGAGGAGTGATACGCGAAGACGAGATCGACCCGGCCGAACGGGGTGGCGACGCCGCCGCCGGGGTTCGCCGGATCGACATGCTTCGCCCCGTGGCCCGCGAGGATGTTGCAGAGCTCGAAGCCCCCGATGATCGGGGCCTCGCAGCGGTTGGAGATCTCGATGGCGTCGCCGACATGATCCTCGTGCCCGTGGGTGAGGGCGATGTGGGTCGGGGTCTGGTCCGCGGCGGTGATCCCCGCCGCCTCGGCCAGCGGATTCCCGGTGAGGAAGGGATCGACGAGGACGGTGTGGGTCCCGTCGGAGATCGAGAAGGCGGCGTGTCCGAGGAAGGTGATGGTCGGCAAGGCGTCGACTCCGGAAGCATCGGGGAACGACCGGCGGACACCTCGTCCGACCGCGATCCGAGGAGGATCGGGGCGGGAACCGCCACGGTCAACCCGGGACCGGGGGGCGAGTAGGATTCCCGGTCCGATTCCCCCCCACCCAGCCTCCGGAAGATCGTCTCATGGAATGCGGCATCGTCGGCCTGCCCAACGTCGGCAAGAGCACCCTCTTCAACGCCCTCACCGCGGCCGGCATCGAGGCCCAGAACTACCCGTTCTGCACCATCGAGCCCAACGTCGGGGTGGTGAGCGTGCCCGACCCCCGGCTCGACCGGATCAACGCCCACATCAACACGAAGAAGATCATCCCCGCCGCCCTGCGACTGGTGGACATCGCCGGACTCGTCGAGGGGGCGAGCAAGGGCGAAGGTCTCGGCAACAAGTTCCTCGCCAACATCCGCGAGGTGGACGCGATCCTGCAGGTCACCCGCTGCTTCGAGGACGACGACATCGTCCATGTCTCGGGTTCGGTGGACCCGGTCCGGGACATCGAGATCATCGGACTCGAGCTGCTGCTCGCCGACGCCGAACAGGTCGAGAGCGCGCTCGACAAGGCGACCCGGCAGGCCCGCTCCGGCGAGAAGGAGGCGAAGGCACGCCTCGCGGTGCTGGAGACGTGCAAGGCGTGCCTCGATGCCGAGCAGCCGCTCCGCACCCTCGACCTCGACCCCGAGGAGCAGCGGATCGTCCGCGGCTTCGGGTTCATCACCGCCAAGCCGATCCTCTACGTCGCCAACGTGGACGAGGACCACGCCGACGGCTCCGGCCCGATGGTCGAGGCGGTCCGGAAGTACGCCGAGGAGCACGGCGGCGGCGTGGTGGTGGTGTGCGCGAAGATCGAGAGCGAGCTCGCGGAGCTCGACGACGCCGACAAGCGGGAGATGCTCGAGTCGCTCGGGATGGAGGAGCCCGCCCTCGCGGTCGTGGCCCGCGGCGCCTACGACCTGCTGGGGCTGCAGAGCTACTTCACCGCCGGCGAGAAGGAGATCCGCGCCTGGACGATCCGCAAGGGCGACACCGCCCCGAAGGCGGCGGGCGTCATTCATGGCGACTTCGAGCGGGGATTCATCCGAGCGGAGTGCTACTCGATCGAGGACCTCGAGCAGTTCCGGAACGAGAAGTCGATCCGCGAGGCGGGCAGGCTGCGGAGCGAGGGCAAGGAGTACATCGTCCGCGACGGCGACGTGATCCACTTCCTGTTCAACGTGTGACCGCCTGATCGCCCGACTTCCCAGCCCGGGATCAGCCCCCGGCGATCAGCATCGCCAGCCACGGGATCAGGAAGCAGAGGATCACCACGAGCTTCATGAGGCCGAGGTAGGCGTACGCGGTGAGATCGATGACCCGCGGCTCGACCCCGTAGAGGCGGGCCCGGATCGCATGGATCCGGGAACGGACGCCGATCCAGATCAGGCCCGAGGCGATCAGCACCGACCAGCCGAGAATCGTCGCCCACATGAGGACGGTGGTCACGTGGTCGTGCAGAACGGCATGGTCTTCCATCGCGGGTCTCCGGTGATTGGGGTTCCGGAGAGGGTGCGGGCGACGAGCCGTCGGCACGCAGGGAAATCCACCCTGACTCTCCGCCGGGGCCGACGGGGCCGACGGGCGGCAGCGTCGATGCTTCACACGGTCTTCACCCGACCGCGACGCCGAGGTCGTACCGTTCCGAACACGCTCACCGGCCCCGCACCGTGCCCTATGTCCTCCTTGCCATCGCGATCGTCACCGAAGTGGCCGCCACCAGCGCCCTGCGGGCGTCCGACGGGTTCACCCGCCTCTGGCCGAGCGTGGTGGTGATCGTCGGCTACGGCGTGTGCTTCCTCGCCCTCTCGCTCTGCGTGCGGCGGATGCCGATCGGCATCGCCTACGGCATCTGGTCGGGCGTCGGCATCGTGCTCATCACGATCGCGGGCTGGTACCTCTACCGGCAGCGGGTGGATGTCCCGGCGATGATCGGCATGGGACTCATCATCGCAGGCGTGCTCGTGATCCAGGTCTTCTCCCAGACCAAGTCGGTCGATCCGCCCGCCCCCCGCACCGAAGGCGACACCGTGGCCGCAGCCCCCCTCGCGGCGGCGGTCGATCGCGATGCCCCGGGGCCGACCGACGAGACTCCGCTGCCGATCCCGTGAGCCGTCCCGTCGGCATGGGCGTCCGGCCGAGTGTGCTAGATTCGCCGTCCATGCCCGACTCCGACGCTCCCGACGCCGACCTCGCCGTCCGACACGACGACGCCCTCGCTCGACTCGCCGCAGCCCCCGAGGACCCGCGGGCCCTGCTCGACCTCGCGGAGACCTGCCTCGCGATGGGCGGAGCCGCCTCCGCCCTGCCGTTGATCGAACGGGCGGAATCCGTCGTCACGACGTCCGCGAGCGTGCTGTCCGTCAAGGCACGATGCCAGTTCAACCTCGGGCTCCTCGAGGACTGCCTGGCCACGACGGCCCGCGTCGTCGGCCACGCGCCCCCCGACATCGCCGCATCGTGCCGACAACTGGCCATCCAGTGCCTCCTGCGTCTGGGCCGCCCCGACGACGCGGCCGCCGGGCTCGGCGAGATCGTCCGCAGCGGCGAAGGACTCGTGGCCCTCCGGCTGACCGCCGAGATCGACGAGGCCCGCGGCGACCGCGAGAAGGCCCGCGCCCGCCTCCGCCCCATCGTCGCCAACACGACCCTCCCGGTCGGGACCCGCATGAGCGCCGCCTACGACCTCGCCCGCCTCTGCGACACCCTGGGCGATCACGACGAGGCGTTCGAGTCGGCCACGCTGGCCGCCGAGCTCGGCGACGCGACCTTCGACGCCGACGCCTTCGAGGCCGAGACCGAAGCCCTGATCGCGGCGTTCGCCCCCGATCGTCTCGACGCGCTTCCGATCGGACGATCGAACGACCAACGGCCGGTGTTCGTCGTCGGCATGCCACGAAGTGGCACGACGCTTCTGGAACAGATCATCTGCGCCCATCCGGAGGCCGCGGGCATTCAGGAACAACGCGAGTTCGACATGTTCGCCGACCTGCTCGCGCACCGCACCGGACGGCCGCTCGCGGAGGCGATCGCCGCGACCGACGCCGACGCGCTCGATGCCTTCGCGGCCGCATACCTCGGCATGCTCGACGATCTCGTGCCCCGCCTCGATCGGGCCGCCGGGGCCGACCAGCCGTCCTCGCCGCGACGGGTGGTCAACAAGGCCCTCCTGCTCGACCGCGTGACGGGCCTCATCGCCCGCACCCTTCCCGGCGCACGGTTCATCGTCATCCGTCGGGCACCCCTCGACAACCTGCTGTCGATCTTCCTCAACCCGATCTCCCCCACCATCATGCCGTGGAGCTGCTCGCTCGAAGGGCTGGTGGCGGCCCGCCGACGATTCGACCGGCTCACGACCCACTGGTCGGCGGTGCTGGGCGATCGCGTGCTCGACCTGCGATACGAGGATCTGGTGGCCGATCCCGAAGGACACATCCGCCGCGTGATCGACTTCCTCGGGCTCCCCTTCGACGACGCCTGCCTGTCGTCGCATCGGTCGGGACGGGCGGTCATGACGCCGTCCCGCGATCAGGTGAACAAGCCGATCAATCGATCCGCGGTCGAACGCTGGAGGCGCTACGAGCGTCACCTCGGGCCGCTGCTCGCGGCGTTCCCGCTCGAGTCGTCGGCCTGATCGGCCGGACTCGGGATCTCCGGCCAGTCGCACGG
>JAUIHC010000076.1 GCA_030432455.1 Phycisphaerae bacterium
AGACGCCGATGCTCGAGCACCTGATCGCCTCGGTCGAGGCGCTCGGTCTGAGCGCGAGGGCCTTCGATCGGATCCGTCGCGTGGCCCGCACGATCGCCGATCTCGAGGGAGCGGAACGCGTGGCGGCATCGCATCTGGACGAGGCGGTGTCCTACCGCGTGCTGGACCGGACCTGACCGGGGCGGGGGCTCTATCGTCCTCGCCATGTCCACCGCCTCGGAACCCCCGCAACCGCCTCGGGCCGCGTACGACCGTCGCGCGGTGCTGGAGGTGTGGTCGCAGGCGTGGCCGACCGTCCTCACCATGACGAGCTACACGGTGATGGGCTTCGTGGACGCGGTGATGGTGGCTCAGGTCGGACCACTCGAGGTCGCAGCCCAGGGCAACGGCGGCGTCTGGTCGTTCCTTCCCATCTCGCTCGCGTTCGGCGTGCTCACCGTCGTCAACACCTACGTCGCTCAGAACATCGGCGCGGGTCGCGGTCGCGAGACCGCGACCTACGGCTGGGCCGGGATCTGGGTGGCGGTGCTTGCGTGGCTCGTGCTGCTGCTCCCGTGGTCGATCCTCGTGCCGCAGCTCTTCCAGGCGGCCGGACACGAGTCCGCACTGGTCGGTCTCGAGACCGGGTACGCCCGGATCCTGCTCGTGGGCGGACTTCCGCTGCTGGTCGCCAAGGCGATGAGTCACTGGTTCTTCGGGTACCAGCGGCCGCGGGTGATCACACTCGCCGCGATCGCGGGGAACCTCGTGAATGTGACTGCCAATGCGATCCTGATCTTCGGGGAGGAGGGCATTCCGGCCTGGGGCGTGCCCGGGATCCCCGGAACCCCCGCCCTCGGCCTTCGCGGGGCCGCGATCGGCACGGTGGTGGGGACGGTCGTCGAGGCGGCGATCCCGCTCTGGGTGTTCCTCGGCCGAGGGCTCGCCGACCGCATCGGCAGCCGCGCCGCATGGCGGCCTGATCATCGCGCGATCCGTGAGATCCTCGGTCTCGGCTGGCCCGCCGCGGTGCAGTTCGGCAACGAGATGGCGTGCTGGACGATCTTCACGACCGTCCTCATCGGACACTTCGGGACCGACCACATGACCGCCGGATGGTCGGTGATGCGGTACCTCCATCTCAGCTTCATGCCCGCGGTCGGCTTCTCGGTGGCGACGACGTCGCTCGTGGGTCGCTGGATCGGGGCGGGACGTCCGGAGATCGCGGTGGCCCGAGCCCGGGTCGCGCTGGGGCTGGCCGTCGGGTACATGTCGGCCTGCGCCATCGGATTCCTCGTCTTCCGGCACGGACTGGCGGCCATCTTCATCGGCGGGGACGTCGATCCCGCCCAGGCCACCCGGATCGTCTCGATCGCGGGGGGCATGCTGGTCTTCGCCGCCGTCTTCCAGACCATGGATGCGGTGGGGATCGTCTACACCGGGGCGTTGCGGGGGGCGGGCGACACCGTCTGGCCGGGGGTCGCGACCGCGGTGCTGTCCTGGTCGCTGCTGGTGGGCGGAGGCGTCCTGCTGGTGCGATTCGCCCCGGAACTCGAGTCCCGCGGCCCGTGGCTCGCGGCGACGGCCTACATCGTGGTCTACGGCATCGTGATGGCGGTTCGGTTCGAGCGGGGCGGATGGCGGTCGATCCGGGTGCTCCACGATCCGGTGTCCGAGGCGGCTCGGCACGCGCCGCTCGGCCCCGCGGCGCCGGCGTCGGATCCCGCAGCCGCGGTCCGGGACGTGGTCGAGGATCTGGTCGAGCCCCCGATGGTGGACCGGGGTCCGCAGGGTGGTTGAGGCCCTCCCGCGGCGGCGATAGCATGCACGATTCGCGCGGAGATGATCGAGGCCGACCGCCGGCCGACGATCCCGCAGGTCCGGTTCCGTGCGACCGGACGCATCAGCAGTGCCGCCCCCGGATTCCGGGGTCGACGAGCAGCCCGGTCCCGTCACATCGGGACCGCCGAGGAGGTCACGACGCATGTCCGAGGGTCTCGACACCGTCATCGGAGGAAGCGCCATCGATTCCGGTCGCGCTGACGCCTGCTTCAAGCAGGGACGCGATCAGGAGGTCGCCGGCGATCGCTTCGGTGCGATCCAGTCGTATCGCGAGGCGGTCATGCACGGGAACAAGCCCGAGCATCTTCATCGACTCGCGTATCTGCTCGACCTCGTGGGCGAGGAGGACGAGGCGATCGAGTTCTACGAGCAGGCTCGTCAGAACGGTGCCTCGCGACTGCAGACGCTCATCAATCTCGGCGTCCTCTACGAGGACCGCGGCGACTACACCAAGGCCGAGTACCTGCTGAGGCAGGTCATGGACAGCGACCCCAACCACGAGCGGGCGGTGCTCTACCTCAAGGATGTGCAGGCCTCGCGGGGCATGTTCATCGAGGACGATCCGATGGAGCTCGGCACCCGCCACGACGCGGTGCTCGACATCCCGGTCACCGACTTCGAACTCTCGGTGCGGGCGCGGAACTGCCTCAAGAAGATGCAGATCCGCACCCTCCGCGACCTGGTTCGCGTCACCGAGGCCGAGCTCAACAGCTACAAGAATGTCGGCGACACCACGGTCACCGAGATCAAGCAGATGCTCGCGAGCAAGGGGCTCCGGCTCGGGCAGGATCTCGGGGGCGGCCCGCGGCTGCGGCCCGAGGACATCCAGCAGTTCGTGGACAGCGGCATCTCCGAGCAGACCCTCGGCATGCCGATCGCGGTCCTCAACCTGTCCGTCCGTTCGCGGAAGGCGCTTCAGATGCTCGGGATCCACTCGCTCGGGGAACTGGCCGCCCGCACCGAGGCTGAACTCCTCGGCGTGAAGAACTTCGGTCAGACCAGCCTGGACGAGATCCGCGCGAAGCTCGCCGAACACGGCATGGGACTCCGCACCCTCGAGTAGGTCCTCTCCGGGCCCCGCCTGCTCGACCTCCGTCCGCAGATCATCGCACCGTCGGCCGTGTCGGCCGACGGTGCGTTCGTTCGGGGGGGCGCGAACCGGATCGGTGATTCCGACGTTCGGCGTTCGTCGTCACCGTCGTAGACTGCGGGTCGCCGGACTCGATCGGCGATCGTCCGAGGAGGCACCGTTCCGTGCGTCGTCCCCCGTCATCCGAGACCGCCGGCCTCGGCCCCGTCAGTCGGCGGGAGGCCTCCTGGTGGCTCGGTGGGGCGGTCTTGGGAGGAGGGTTCCTCGTCGGGGGCTGCTCGGGTGGGGATGGTCCCTCGTCGCGCAGCCCGGCGAGACCGTGGCGGTCGGCGAGCACGGAGTCGGAGGCGTCCGACCGGCCGAGCGACCTCGCCCCTCCGGGGTCCGAGGCCCGGCCCCGCCCGCCCTCGGCGGAGCCGCTCATTCGCGTGCGGACCGATCGGGTGGCCGGAGGACAGGTCGAGTTCGGCGACCCCGGGCGGCGGCTGTGGATGACGGCGCCCGCCACGGGCTTCACCGCGATGGTGACGGGACCGGTTCGGTGTCGCCGCGATCGAGACGGATGGTCCGTCCGTTCGACGACCCGCGGCCGAACCGTCTCGCGGTCGATTCGCGACGGCGGCGTGTTGACGCTGTCCGCCTTCGACCAGCGGGAGGACGGGCTTCCGTTCAAGGGGCGACGGCTCGCGGGCACGATCCATCTCGACCCGGTGGGGGATGCCGACGTCGACGTGGTCTGTCATCTGCCCATGGAGCAGTACCTGCCCGGCGTGCTGGGCGGCGAACTCTTCGAGAGCTGGCGTGACGCCACCCACGAGTCCCTCGCGGTGGCCGCGAGATCGTTCGCCCTCTGCGAACGGTTCCACTGGCTCGGGCGGCGGGGCTACGACGTGGTCGCGGACGAGCGAAGCCAGGTCTGGATCGGGGCGACGGCACCCGCTCGTTCCCGTCGAGCGGTGCATGCGACCCGCGGGGAACTGCTGGTCTGGCGCGACCTGGTGGTGCCTGCCTACTACTGCGCGGCGTGCGGGGGACGACCGGCCGAGGCCACGCTGGCGATCTCGCCGAACCCGGTGAACGCCATCCCGCCGCTGGCGATCCCCTCGCCCGATCGACGGCCCGCATGCGGCTGCCGGACGCTGGGGTCGCACGGAGCATGGCGGGTGTCGATGTCGTCGAACGACGTGGTCTCCGCGATGCGTCGATGGGCGACCAGCGGTGGGGACCGATCGCTCGCCACGGCGACCTGGCCGCTCCGTTTCGATGTGGTGTCGGTCCAGCGGTCGGGGCGGCCCGAACGGATCCGCGTGTCCTCGCCCGCGACGCGGGCGTCCGCGGAACTGTCCGCCATCGAGGTCCAGCGGATCCTCAATCTGACCGGACGAGGTCGCCCGGTTCGCAGTGCCGACGTCGCACTTGAAGTGACCGCCACGGAGCTGCGGGTGACGGGAGCCGGATTCGGCCACGGCGTCGGACTCTGCCAGTACGGCGCGGAGTCGATGGCCCGTTCCGGTGCGGATCGGGGGGCGATCCTGACCCGCTACTACCCCTCGGCCGCCATCGAACGGGCCTGGTCGTAGGAATTCCGCACGTCTGCCGATTCCCAACCGATCAAGCTCGGGACCGGGACCGGGAGGCGTGGCCCGACGGGGCGATGGCGAAGGCTCAAAAAAAAGGCCGACCACGCCCTTTTCAAGTCGTGGTCGACCCCCTTTTTCCCTCAGCCTCGAGGTCCGATCGAGGAGGTGAGTCGCGTTGCGCTCCTCTGCCCCTCAGCGGTTGAACAGGCGGAGTTTCCCAATCCTGCCTGCACTGTCGATGCCGGTAAACCCTTTTCCCTGAGCATCGACCCTGCCGAGTCCTCGATCGAGGCCCGGTCGGTGTTCCCGCACCAACCAAGGCTGATGTCGTCTCAACGGCGTTCCCGCACCGCTGAAACCGTGTGATGATGACGGCGTTCCCGCACCGTCTTCATCGATGCCAGGACGGCGTTCCCGCACCGTCGAGGCGAGTGAAGGTATCCGCACGGGATGCGGACCTTCGTGCTCCCTGCTCGGGGGAAGGAGAAACCCACCGAGCGTTGGGAAGATGGCATGTGATCGGGAGAGTGCCAACACAACCCGCATTTTTCATGGTTTTTTCGGGCCTGACCGCGCAGACGGCAGGCCGCGGACTGCGGCATTCGGTCTCAAGTGGTGTTCACACATCGGGTTGCGGACGGTCGAATCGCACGGCCGCCCCGCGAGGTTCGCTCGCGGGGCGGGGTTCGAGAAGGTTGGAGCGGGGGTCAACGCAGGGCGAGGGGGGTGTCCGGAGCCTTGGCCGGCTCCTCGAACTCGTTCCAGAAGTCGTCGAGGTCGAGATCCTCGTCCACCATGGCGTCTCGGGCCTGTCGCTCGTAGTCGGTCGTCTCGGTTCGACGGGACAGCGTCTGCAACTGGGCCTCCTGGACCGTGCGGAGCTCGGCAAGCTTGGACTCGAGCTGGTCGAGACTGCCGACGTCCGAGAACTTGTCGTAGTCGGCGAGGATCGCCTGCTGCTCCCGCGTCATTTCAATCAGCCGCTCGTTCCGGGCGATCGCGTCGATCTGGCGATCGAGTTGCCAGAGCTTGGCCTCGTAGCGGGCATGCTCGGCCTCGAGCGTGTCGAGGATCTCCGACAGTCGGGAATGCTGGGTCTCAAGGAACGCCACCTGCGTCTCGTCGGTCGCCAGACGATCCTTGTAGGTGGTTCGAACATCGGCGATCCGCCGAGCCTCGGCTCGGGCCTGGTCGGCATTCATCGATCGCCCGCCGACCCGCATCGAGGTCAGTCGAGTTCCACCCGGACCGGCAAGGTCCTGGAGGGCGACGCGGATCTCGGAGAGATCGTCGGTCGTGAGGGCCACGACGCGGCGGGCGACCTCCGCATCCTGCTCGAGACGATCGAGCTGTCGATCGACCTCGCCGATCTCGGAACGGACCTCGGCGATCCGCTCGGGGTACTTCTCGGCCAGGGCCGCCAGCTGGCGGCGAAGGGCGACGGGATCGTCCACGAAGTCCTCGCAGGCCTCGACGGCCTTGGAACGGACCTGGGCGAAGCCGGCCGCGACGCGTTCGGGGCCGACGACGAAGGCGAGGGCACCGAGGCCGGCCGCCCCGATCAGCCCCCAACGGAGAACGCAACGACTCATGCTGAACATGGCAGCCTTCCTTCGCAGGGTCCCGACCGGGTCTCGACCGCCCGCACCGTGCGGGTCCGACGTCGTGGCCGGGATCGGATCGTTCATGGGAATCGGCGACCGGGGATTTCAGGTGGAATCGCCGACGGCTGGTACCTTTGTCGTCGTCATGTCGGAGGCCCGGGGGCTCGCGGACGGCGGATCGCACCGCCTTTCGGAATCGTCTTGAAAGGCGACGCCCGGTCCTCCCAAACAGGGAGCGTGACTCTCGTGAACCCCATGACCACATCCTTCGTCGCCCGCCTTCGGGATCGGGACGACGCCGCCTGGTTCGAACTTTGGACGGTCTTCGGCCCGGTCATCCGGGCCCAGTTGCACCGCTGGGGCCGGGGGGCGGTCGGGGCCGCCACGGTCGAGGACCTCACTCAGGACACCCTGACGGCCTTGTCCAGCTCGATCGACCGCTTCGACCCGGATCGCGGGGCGAGGTTCAGCACATGGCTGCTCTCCATCGCCAAGCATGTCCTCTGTGACGAGCTGGACCGTCGTCACGCCCAGAAGCGGGGTGGCGGCAAGCGGGCCGCGAGCCTCGACGAGTCGTTCATGGGAAGTTCGAACGGACCGCAACCCGACGAGGAGTACGAGCGTCTCGTCTTCCAGGCCAAGGTTCATGCCGCCATCCGCGAGTCGCAGCAGCACTGCGAGTTCCTGCACTTCGAGGTCTACCGCATGCGGGTGCTCGAGGGGATGCAGGGGAAGGTGGTCGCGGAACAGATGGGCATCAGCGAGCCCACGGTCTCGCGGCACCTTCAGAAGGTCCGGACGCTGCTTCGAGACCGACTCGCCGAGATCGTCGGCACCTACAGCTTCACCAGCGACGAACTCGCCGAGGCCGAGCATGCGGGACTCGGCGGCGACGACGCCCTCTTCGACGAGGCGCTCAGCGAGCTGTATCGACGACATGTCGAACTGCTCGAGATCGACGACTCGAGACAGCCGACCCTGTGATCGCGGTCGCGGCCGCATGGTCGCCCGCCGACGGAATCCGCACCGATGGACCCACAAAGCTTCTTCACCATCATCTCCGTCCTGCTCGCCGTCGCGGGCGGTGCCGTCGTGCTGGTCGCGGGCACGATCCTCGCCGTGAAGCTCGGGGTCGGCCTGTTCTCGGCGATCGGCGCCGTGTTCGGTCGGATCTTCGAGTTCATCGGGGGGGTGTTCAGCGACGCCACGCGACTGGTCGGTGCCGTTCTGGCGTCGATCGTGTTCGTGCCGCTGGTGCTGCTCAACGTGATGCTCGGCAGATGGTCGGCGGCGAACCACTTCGCGGAGGCCTTGCGGCGAGAATTGCGACTCGTGACCTGCCGCACGGTGTCGATCGTCGCTCGTCGTCCGCTCCGTCTGCTCTTTCTCGACGGCGTGCTCGAAGGCGTCGAGCAGCGGGCGGTGGAGGCGGTGCGACACGCCCCTGGTTCGGACCGGCCGAAGCGGGGCATGGAGTTCCCCGGCTTCGAGATCACCGGCTCGCTTCCCGCGGGCGGTTCGGGTGCGAAGCTCTACATCGCCCGGCCCGACGACGCCACGAAGCGGCGTCTCGTCGGTTCGCCCGACGAGGTCGTCATCAAGAGCTTTGCGCTCGCCGAGGGCAGTTCGCTGCCGCAGATCGTTCGTGAGAGTCGTTCGCTCGACGCGGCCCGGCGGCTCGGTCTCGTGCTCGCGCACGAACTCGACGACACCCGCTTCTGGTACGCGATGCCGTACCACCCCGGCGACAACCTCTCGGTGGTGGTCCGGCATGTGCACGCCTTCGCCGACGGCGACGGTCCGGCGAGTGACGATCTCGGTCGCCTGGTCGGCTACGCGGTCGATCTCGTCGCGACGCTCGACCGGTACCACCGGGAAGGCATGTGGCACAAGGATGTCAAGCCCGACAACAT
The DNA here is from genome assembly GCA_030432455.1 of Phycisphaerae bacterium. Taxonomy (GTDB): domain Bacteria; phylum Planctomycetota; class Phycisphaerae; order Phycisphaerales; family SM1A02. Next base: position 8,009 of record JAUIHC010000076.1, read on the forward strand.
CATCGTGCACGACCAGGCGGCGCATCTGGTGGACTTCGGACTCGTGTCGTCGCTCAAGTCCGCGATGACGCTCACGACGCACGGCACCGAGTACTTCCGCGATCCCGAGATGGTCCGGCTCGCCATGAAGGGCGTGAAGGTCCACGAGGTCAACGGGGCGAAGTTCGATGTCTACGGTGCCGGCGCGGTGCTCTACTTCATGCTGGAGAACACCTTCCCCGGGCACGGCGGTCTCAGCCGCTTCGAGCGATCGTCGCCGGAGGCGTTGCGGATGATCGTCCGACGCGCCATGGCCGACTACGCGCACCGGTACGGCAGTGCCGCCGAGATGCTCGCGGATCTCCGCGCCGTGGCCGCCGCGGCGGATCCGTGGTCGGTGAAGCCGGCGATGCTGCCGTCGATGTCCGGAGCCGTCATCGAGGACCAGTCCGACGCCGAGGTGGTGGGCGTGTCCCGAGCCGCGACCTCGCGTCGTCCGGCGCCGCCGCCGGTGGCGACTCCCCCAGTCGCCGGTCGGCCGCTGATTCCGGTGACCAACTGGTGGACCGGGGCGTACGCATCCGCGGCGGAACGCCCGCGGGCTCGCGAGCAGGTCCGGGCGGCCCGCAGCCGCGCCGACGCTCGTCGTCGCGCCGTCGCCGCGCCCGGCGGCGGGCGACTCTCCGGCGTGCTGGTGGTGCTGGTGCTCGGGGTGATCTCCGCGGTCGTGGGCTTCCTGATGGTCTTCAGCCTCGACGGCTCGTTCGATGGGGGCGTCATTGCCAGAGGGGGTGTCGAGTCGGAGGTCGGCGGTCGCCCCGATGCGTGGGACTTCGAGCAGGCGCTCGCGGTCGGAGGCGCCCCGGCGACGGCGCGAGAGTCGATCGCGATGGTGCTCGACGAGCAGCAGTTTCCCGCGGATGGATCGGCGCGATCATTCGCGGAACCGTTCATGGAGGCGCTTCGGTCGCGGGGCTGGAGCGTCGTCGACGACATCGATCAGGATGCCCGGGCCCGCGTGCTGCTCGGTGGCCGGCAGGAGATTCCCGGGCGAGGGGTTCTTGAGAATCTGGGCGTCGATGCGCTCTTCGTGGTCCGGACGGATTCCGAGCTTGGGGTTGATCGCGTCATCTTGAGCACAACCCGGGGGACCGGAACGTCGATCGTGGTGGTCGATGTGTCGGCGGAGAGCGACCTCGAGTCGCAGAGCATGGTGGAGTCGGAAGGGAACGATCGCTCGATCGCCGGCCGCACCCTCGGACCGATCGACGGCGTCGTCGATCGGCTCGAACGCCTCGCTGATCGGCTCCAGACACGGTTCGAGTCGAAGGCCGGCCAGGTTCGCATCGACTGGACATCGACGCCCGACGCGGCGATCGTGATGCCGCATGTCGTCACCGAGTTCGTCAACTGAGTTCGAGCCGAGGGATGAGATCGACCTGCTGGTCGCGTTCCTCGCACATCGTTCGACGCCGTGCCCGCGGTGTCGATTCGATCTTCGGGACGCCCGCGAGCCGCGGTGCCCGGAGTGCGGCGAGGTGATCCGGCTTCAGGTCGGGGCGGCTCGACCGCTGCTCGGCTGGCTGATCGTCGCGATGGCGCCGGGGGTCTTCAGTGCGATTGCGGGAGGAATCCTCGCGGTGCCCATGACGCTCTCGCTGCTGTTCGGCTCGGGGTCGGGCATCCCTCCCGAAGCGTGGTTCTGCGAGTCGGTCGCACTCGTCAGCGTGGCGTTCCTCGCGGTGATCTGGAGGGGGAGGTGGCGGTTCCTCGCCCTCCGACAGGAGCTTCGCGGCGGCCTCGCGGCCGGACTCTGGATCGCGCATGCGCTGGCGGCGGCGTGGGCGATCTTCGCGCTCTGAGCGTTCGTCGGGCTCCGGATACGATGCGGGATTGACAGGAGGCCGTCATGACCCATCCCGGCGCCCGACTGCGGGCCCTCGTCGAACAGGACGTCGTCAGCATTCCCGGGGCCTTCAACGCCCTGGTCGCCCGGGCGGTCCGTGACGCGGGCTTCGCGGCGACCTACATCTCCGGCGGGGCCACCGCGAACGTCGCCGGTTTTCCGGATGTCGGCCTGCTGACGATGACCGAGGTCTGCCGGACGATCCGTGAGGTCGCGGACGCGTCGGAACTGCCCGTCGTCGCCGATGCGGACACCGGATACGGGGAGATCGAGTGCGCCGTCCGCACCACCATCGAGTACGAGCGGGCCGGGGCGGCGGCGCTGCACGTCGAGG
>JAUIHC010000558.1 GCA_030432455.1 Phycisphaerae bacterium
GTCGACCGCCTCCTGCACCAGCCTGTCGGCCGCCGCGACGTCCGCGGCCCCCGGCGCTCCCCGCAGGAATGCCGATGCCGCGGTGACCACCTGCGGATCCGTCCCATCGAGCTCCAGCATCCGCGAGATGATCGTCTCGGCCTCGGCACGCCGTCGTCGTCGAATCTCAAGGACCAACGCCTGCCGCTCCGCGCCCGCCAGACGAGCCCACGACGCCTCGTCGTAGACCGGCTCGCCCACCACGGCGGCACGACGCCCCTGGACGGTCTCCTCGGTCCAGACCACGTCGTTCCGACCGACCGGCGACTCGACCAGCAGCTGCACCAGGGCGATGGCGTTGCGGAAGTCGATCGGCGCGAACTCGTACCGACGCCGGCGCTCCCGGATGGCGACATCGTGATTGCCCGCCCGCATCTCCTGCAGCAGCCAGCGGTCGAGGAACGCGGGACTCTCGCGACCGGCGCTGCGGGCCGCCCGGAGCACCGGCAGCGCCTCCTGACCCCGCCCCTCGGCGAGCAGGACGGTGGACAGCCGCAAGGCGTTGATCGGTCTCGAAGGCGCCAGTTCGAACGCCCTCTGGAACGCCTCGCGGGACGCCTCCCGATCACCGCGAAAGGCGAGGAGCTCGCCAAGAAGGACATACATGCCGTCGGTGCCGAGACTGGACGACTCGATCGCGTCTCGGACCAGATCGATCGCCCCGTCGGGGTCGCCCGACGCCCGCAGGATCCGAGCCCGAAGCAGGATGGACAGGCTCGTCGGGATCTCCTCGGCCTCGGTGAGGCGCTCCGCAAGTCGCGCCGCCTCCTCGATGTCCCCCTCGCCCAGCGCGATCTCCGCCAGGAACCGGATGGCGTCCACGCTCGGCTCGGGCTCGGCCGCGAGCGACGTTCGAAGTCGCACGAGCTCCTGCTCGAGCTCGGCCCGCTCATCCGCCGACACGATCGTTCCGGACTGGAGCTGCCCGCGGATCATGCCCGCCAGCGCCACATCCCGGCCCTGATCGTCGGCGGCCGCGTTCCGGGCAAGGATCCGGTACCGCTCCACGATGCCGGTGTCGGCGTCCGACGACATGATCAGCATCGCCATCGGGTTGCCGGGGTCCAGCGTCAGCACGCGTTCCGCGTACTGCCGGGCCACCCCGAAGTCACCCTCCTGCGCCTCGATCGCGGCCCGCCGGAGCAGGGCCTTCGATCTGATGTGCGGGAGCACCTCGGGATCGTCGATGACCTGGTCGAGAAGCCGACGACGCTCGTCGATGTCGCCGCGAAGCGAGGCCTCCGTCTCGGCGGCGAGCAGGTCGGCACCCTTCACATCGGCGAGATCCACCCCTTGGACGATCTGCTCGAGAACCGTCTCCAGTTCGTCGATCCGGGCGAGCATGAGGGTGTCGCTCTCCGCCGCGGCCCGGGCGCGGATCTCGGCGATCATCTCCTCGGCCTCCTCGACCCGACCGGCCTTGGCCAGCAGCGCGGCGAAGCGAACACGGATGTCCAGGTCCTCGGCCACCTCGGGGCTCCGCTCCACCGCGGTGCCGAGGAGAGCCAGCGCCTCGCCATACTCGCCTCGGGCCTCGGCGAGGATGAGCGCGGCGTCGAGCGTGCGTCCGTCGAGCTCCGCGTCTTCGGCCATTCGGAGCTGACTGGCGGCGCGGCTTCCGTCCCGGAAGTAGTCGCGGGCCGCCGCCTCCTCGCCGCGAAGCGCCGCATCGACGCCGAGGAAGGTGGCATGGACCAGGCGACACTTCAGGACCTCCCCCGGCGTCGAGTCCTGCGCGATCTGGTCGGCGAAGGCCTCCTCCACCGCGTCCACGGCCGCAGCCACCAGCGCGCGGACCTCGGGATCGATCGGCTTCCCGGCGCGGATCGACTCCACGCCCGGCTCGGTCTGCAGTTGGAAGTTCTTGATCGC
>JAUIHC010000559.1 GCA_030432455.1 Phycisphaerae bacterium
TCGTCCGCCCGCGGCGCGGCTTGCTGCCGGGGTCGGATCACCACACTACTGGCCGCGCTTCGACGGCGATACGAAAAATCGGTCCGTGACGACAACGCTCACGACTTGTGGCGGAAACCGGCGGGAGGCAGAGGGAACCAGCGGGAACATGACGGCGTTGACGAGACGATGCCTGATCGACCCGCCGCATCTCACCCGGCGGGCGTTCCGCCCGTCGCTGCCGCCCGCTCGATGAACCATCGTCCCGGATGCTGTTCGAGCCGCGGATGATGCGTGAGTCCTCGGACGCGGCCCGGTTCGTACATGTAGATCGTGCGGTAGGTGACGATCGGGATCACCGGCAGATCGCGGTCCACGATGATCGTCTCCGCCTCACGAAGCAGAGCCAGTCGGGCGGACGGGTCGGTCTCGGCGGCGGCTCGATCGAGCAGGTCGTCGAACTCGGGACAGCCGTACCCGCGATGGTTGTTGCTGTCGCCGGTGCGGTGCATGTCGAGGAACGTCGTCGGATCGCCGTAGTCCCCGAACCATCCGCCGCGGGCCACGGTGAAGTCGCCCTTCTCGACCTTCTCGCGGTAGTCCTTGCCGGGACGACCGCGGACCTCGACCGGCACCCCGAGTTCCCGCCGCCACATGTCGCGAAGGGCCATGGATGTCCCGCGGAAGCGGGGGCTGCCGGTCGAATAGAGGATCTCGATGGTCGGAAACGCCGTGCCCTCGGCGTTTCGTCGGATGCCGTCGTCGTCCAGCGTCCACCCCGCGGCGTCGAGTTCGGTGCGGGCGCGATCGGGATCGAACGGGAGCCCCGCGGGGGGCGTGTACCCGACGATCGAGCCTGGCGGCACCACCGAGCCGGACGGCGGCTCGCCGATCCGGGTCACCCTCTCGGCGATCGCCGTCTTGTCGGTCGCCATCGCCAGGGCTCGGCGGACCGCGGGATCGGCGAGCGGATTCGGTCGGTCGCCGGGAAGCGTCGGGCGGCAGTTGACCTGGTAGTAGTCGGTCCCGAACGCCTGCAGGCCGTGCACATCGCGTCGTTCGCCCGAGGTCGGGGGCGGGAGCGATCCCAGCACGTCGTCGATCGCGCGGCCGTCGTGGAGCGCGTCGGCAATCGCCTCGGCATGCGTCGCCTCGTACGCCGCGCGTTCCTCCACCAGATCGGACCGTTGCTCGGCGACGACATCGGGGATCCAGTCGACCTCGCCCGCGCGATACGCCATGATCGCGGTGTTGGGATCCTCGATCACCACCGCTTCGATCGAGTCGAGCGGAACGGCTGCGGCATTCCAGTAGTGCTCGTTCCGCTCGACCCGGCAGTCCCGCTGGAACCGCCATCGCGCGAGTCGGAACGGACCGTTGCCGATCAGGCGCCCGGCCTTGGTCCAGCCCGGATCGGTGCGGAGTCGGCTGGTCCGCGGATCGATCGTCGTCGCGGCGTCGATCGTCGGGCGATGGACGGGGCTCCAGGTGCCGAAGGCGACATAGTCGAGGAAGTAGGGGAGGGGCCGTTCGAGTTCGACGACGATGGTGCGGTCGTCGGGGGTGCGGATGCCGACGGTCTCGTCGAAGCGGCGACAGGTTCGCGCCCATGTCTCCTCGCCGGTCTCGGCGAGGATCGCCTCGGCGTCGGCGGCATCGATCCGCCCCTTCGCCACGAGCTCATCCCGCGAGGTCGGGTCGGTGCGGAGGGCGAGCACGTCCGACCGCCATTCGGCCATCGCCTTCGCCCCCTTGATCGTCCAGAAGAAACTGGAGTACGCGCCCCCGACGTCGGGCATGAGACCCCGCCGCCACGCCGCGACGAAGTCCGCGGCGGTCACGGGATCGCCGTTGGAGAACCGCAGACCGTCCCTCAGATGGAAGGTCCAGACGCGGCCGTCATCGGAGACCGTCCACGATTTGGCCGCGGC
>JAUIHC010000077.1 GCA_030432455.1 Phycisphaerae bacterium
CACCTCTCCTCGGGACCGACGCCGTGACGAGCCAGACCCCCAACCTCGACCACCCCGATCTTCCCCGCGTGAAGGCCGCCTTTCCGGATGTCCGGTTCCAGGCCTCCGAGTTCCGCGGCCAGACCAGCCTGATCGTGCCGCGGGAGCGGGCCCACGAGGTGCTTCGATTCCTGCACGACGACGCCGACTGCTCGTACGAGCAGCTCACCGACGTCACCGCGGTGGACTACCTCGAGTACCCGGTGCCGACCGGCGGCCGGTTCGCCGTGGTCTGGGTGCTGCTCAGCCACACGCACAATCGTCGGCTGGTCGTGAAGACCTGGCTCGACCCGACCATGGACACCGAGGGCACCGCCGAGGATCCCGGCCTCGAGGTCGACAGCGTCTGCGACATCTGGCCCGGCGCCGAGTGGACCGAACGCGAGGTCTTCGACATGTTCGGCATCCGCTTCCGCAACCACCCCGACCTGCGTCGCATCCTGCTCTGGAAGGACTACCCGGCGCATCCGCTGCGGAAGGACTACCCGCTCCGCGGCCGGGGCGAACGCGAGTACTACGCGGTGCTCGATCGCGACGCGCGGTAGCCCCCGTTCGGCGGGCCGGCGCGCGGTAGCGTTCCCGCCATGCCGACCTCCTCGTCTCGTCGTTCCTCATCGTCCACCCGTGTCGTCGTGCTCGGCGGCGGCATGGTGGGCTCCGTCATCGCCAGCGATCTCGCCGCCACCCGCGGGATGGCCGTCACGGTCGTCGATGCCCGCCCCGAGGCGTTGAAGCGATGCGCCGCCCGGGCGCCGCGGACGATCGCGACGGTCGAGGCCGATCTCGGCGACCCCGACGAGATCGCCCGGCAGGTGCACGACGCCGATGTCGTGGTCGGCGCCCTCTCCAGCGTGATCGGCCTGCAGACGCTCGAAGCGGTGATCGACGCCGGGCGGCATTACGTCGACATCTCGTTCATGCCGGAGGACAACCGGCACCTGAAGGATCTGGCGAAGCGCAAGCGGGTGACCGCGGTCGTGGACATGGGCGTCGCGCCGGGCATGAGCAACCTGCTCTGCGGCTGGGCGACCCGGCGACTCACCCGCTGCGACCGACTGGAGATCCTCGTCGGCGGACTCCCGAGACATCGCCACTGGCCGTGGGAGTACAAGGCGGGGTTCGCGCCGAGCGACGTCCTCGAGGAGTACACCCGACCGGTGCGGGTGGTCGAGCACGGCGAGATCGTCTGGAAGGAGGCGCTGGCCGAACCGGAACTCGTGGACTTCGAGGGCGTCGGCACGCTCGAGACCTTCCTGACCGACGGCCTCCGCTCGCTCGCCGACACGCTCGACGTGCCGCACATGGTCGAGAAGACCATGCGGTATCCGGGACACATCGAGCTCATGCGGGTCATGCGGCACCTCGGGCTCTTCCGGGAGGACGAGATCGAGCTTCCGAGCGGGGCGACCGTGAGACCCCTCGAACTCACGAGCCATCTGCTCTTCCCGCAGTGGCAGTTCGAGGAGGGCGAGCCCGACTGCACGGTCATGCGGATCACCGCCGAGGGACTGCTCGGGAAGGTGCCGACCCGGCTCTCGTGGGACCTGGTCGATCACCTCGATCCCGAGACGAACTTCACGAGCATGAGTCGCACGACGGGGTTCCCCGCCGCGAGCATCGCTCGGATGATCGCCGACGGATCGCTGAGGAAGCGGGGACTCCTCGCCCCCGAGGAGATCGCCGGCGAGAAGGGACTGCTCGACCGGGTGATGAAGGACATGACCGCCCGCGGCGTCCGCTACATCGCGAAGGTCGAGTCGATCGACGACTGACCGGGTCGCCACGATCCCGGAACCCGCAGCCGCCGCGGACGGAGCCGCGATGGAATCGTTCCAGCATCTCGAACTCAAGCGGCTCGCGGTCGCGTGGCTCGTGCGTCTGGGATGCCGGGCGGTGGCGACGGAGGTGCGGTGTCCGATCTCGAAGTACCGCGTCGATGCCGCGGGATGGCTCGATCACGCCGAGGGGGAACTGCTCGATGCCGGAGGGCTGGAGGCCGAACGAGCGGGAATCGCGGCATCGCTCTTCACCACCGATCGGCGACCGTCGAGGTCGAGGGGACCGCAGCGGCCGCGGACGATCGTGGTCGAATGCAAGCGAAGCCGAGCCGACTTCGTCCGCGACGACCGCGACGCCGACCGGCTGAAGCGGCGACTGGAGTCGCTCCGCCGGACCCGCGAGCGGTTCGAGCGGGATCTCATTCCCGAGGCGGAGCCGCATCTCCGGCGATCGGGGTCGTCGCTCTTCCCGGAACTGGAACGCTGGGACTTCGAAGGCAGCCGGACCTCGGCGTACCGGCGCACGCTCCGGATGATCGAACGACTGGAACAGCGTCTGCACGGCGAGACGAAGTTCCACACGATGCCGCGACACCGTCTCGCCGATCACTTCTACCTGTTCACGCCCGCGGGCATGCTCTCGCCCCGCGAGGTGCCGACCGGCTGGGGCCTGATCGAGGCGCGGCGACGCGATCTGAAGCACGGTGCGGGGACGCTCGGCGAACTCGACGACCTTCCCCTCCGCGAGCGGATCGCCTGCCCGTCGCTCGACAGCCCGCCGCTCCGTCGCCAGCGACTGCTTCGGAACATCGCGGTCGCGGCGAGCCGGGCGGTGATCGAGTCGGCGTCCCGCGATCCTGCGTCTCCGCCCCGTTCCTCGCCCCCGGCGGATGCCTCCGATGACACGCCGCCAAGCCGCGATACGATGCCCGCACCTTCGCCCCGGTAGCTCAGTTGGATAGAGCAGCGGACTTCTAATCCGCAGGTCACTGGTTCGAATCCAGTCCGGGGTGCTGCGGCCGAGGGCGGCCCGGAGAGCCCCCCGAATCCGCGAGAACGAGAGACTGCAGGGCGACCCCGCCTCAGCCGCCGCTGCACCGCCGGAAGGCGGGAAGGTGACGTTCCTGCGACGCCCAGCGGAGGCGTTCGAAGACCCTCGCCACCTCGGGGTCGCCGCTCGTCGGGTCGGCCGCCACCGCGATGATCCGATCGTAGATCGCGACGTTCCGCACCTCGGCCTCGGCGGAGAGTCGGCACGCCTCCCGGAACGACGACGGCACCTCGATCTCGTCGGCACGCCGACGGTTCGGCGGCACCTCCAGCCCGAGCCGGCGGTACTGGGCGAGCAGCGCCTGCTCGTGCCGCCGCTCGGCGTTCACGATGTTCGCGAACGGACGGCGGACGCCGTAGGTCGCCATCACCGCCTCGTAGAACGCGATCGCGTGGCGTTCGTCGTCGAGCGCCTCCGCCAGAGCCTCGACCAGCGGTTCGGGAACCAGCGTCCTCGGCCCGACCGCGGCGGGCGAGACCACCGCGGTCGCGACGGAGTCATCCGACACGGCTGCGTCGCCCGCACACCCCGCCGGTCCGGAGGTGAAGAGGAGGACGATCCCCACCAGCGTGGCGTCGATCGGGCGGAGACGGATGCCGACCGTGGGACGATGGGCGGAAGACATGGACATGGGCGGGCTCCGCAGCGAGGTGTCGAGCCGATCCCCTCGGGATCGGACCAACCGTCTCGGTGCCGGATCACCGCATCACGTTCCCGAACGGGACCGCTCGCGTCCCCTCACTCGGTCCCGCCGCTCACGCGTCCCCCCCCGAGGTGCCGTCGGCACCGGCCTCGGCGCCCTCGGACGCGGGTGCCGGGGCGGGCCCGACGATCTCCAGCCCGTCCCGGGTCGCCGCGGCGACGCCTTCCGCCGTGACGGCGGTGCCGGCGCAGTAGATCCGCGTCAGACTCGGATGCGCCGCAAGCCTCGCCAGCCCCGCATCGGTCAGGGCCGAGCCGTAGAGGTTGACCGTCTCGAGCTTCGGGAGCCGCAGCAGGGTGTCCACCGCGCCGTCCCCGATCGCGGTGTTGTCGAGTCGCACTCGGACGAGCGATCCGAAGTCACCGAGCGGGGCGAGCCCCTCGTCGGTGAGGGCCGAGCGGGCCAGGTTCGCCCAGACCAGCACCGGCTGGAGACCGTCGAGCCGGGCGAGGTCGTCGTCGCCGAACGGCGGATCGATCAGACTCGCGTTGACCTCCCAGTCGTCGCTTCCCTGCGCGATCGGCATCACGAGGATCTGTCGCTCGCGAATCGCGGTGACCGCTGCCTCGATCGCGGCGGTGTCCGGTCCCGCGGGCGTCGCCTCGGTCGCGGGGTCGGCATCGGCATCGGTCGTCGAGTCGGTCTCCACCGGCTCGCTCGATGTGCTCGACGCCGCGTCGCCCTCGGCGCCCTCCGCGATCCAGTCGCGGATGACCGCGATCTCGGCCGGGGTGAGGCGATCACCCTTGGGGGGCATCGCGTCGGGATCGTCCGCGGGCAATTCGATGCGCTCGACGATGAGACTCTCGTCGGGCTTCCCCGGGATCACCGTCCACCACTCCGGATCGCCGTCGAAGAGATGCGCCACGGTGTCCATCCGCAGGCTGCCCTTGACCTTGTCGGGTCCGTGGCACTCGATGCACCGAGCCTCGAAGATCGGCAGGACATCGCGCTGGAACGACACCCGCGTCGTGTCGCCCGCGACCGGCTCGGCCGGACCGGTCGCCCCGTCGGCGGGGTCCGCTCCGTCCGCGTCCGCCGTCGCGTCCGACGCATCGACCACCACCGTCTTCGCGGGCGGCGGCAGGAGCACCTTGGTCAGGTAGCCCTTGCCGTAGACCATCTCGCCCCCGAAGTGGGCGCCGACGCCGACGACGACCGAGACCACGACCAGCCCCCATCGGTACCCGTTGAGGGCCGCGTGACGGTCGCCGCTCCGGCCCGCCAGCCCGACCATCCAGACCGCCAGCAGCCCGGCGGCGCCGAGAATCCCGAGCCAGCGATGCAGGAACAGCGTGTTGTCGACCGTCGCGCCCTCGTAGTCGGCGTTGAGCCAGCCGAACCACGCGGCGAAGCAGGCCGCGATCGCCGCGATTCCCGTGGCCGTGATGCCGAAGGGCGAGGCGTCGGGTCGTCGCCGCAGGATGTTCAACAACTCGACCGCCGCCGCGGCCAGCGCGAGCCCGATCGGAAAATGCACCACCAGCGGATGCAGGCGACCGAGGAACCGCCACCACCGCTCATCGGCCAAGGCCGTGTCGGCGAGCAGGGACGAGACGGTCGGGATGATGTCGAGCACGGTGCCGGGAAGGGAATCGATCACGCCGCGGACTCCGAAGACGAGGGGCCCCCGAGGATACCGTCGATGCCGCGTCGCTCCGACGCCGAGCCCGAGAGATGACCGCGAACGGACGCCCCCACGATCTCCTCGTCCCCACCCCCGAGGGCCTGCACTGCCCCGCGGGCGGCTTCCACGTCGATCCGTGGCGACCGGTGGAGCGCGCGATCCTCACGCACGGCCACGCCGACCACGCCCGCCCCGGCCATCGTCTCGTGCTCACCGCGGATCGCGGCGTGCCGATCCTCAGGCACCGCATCGGACGGCCCGGCACCACGATCGAGGGGATCGCATACGGGGAGCGACGCCGACTCGGCGACGCGATCGTCTCGCTCCATCCCGCCGGGCATGTGCTCGGCTCGGCCCAGATCCGGATCGAGGTCGGCGGCCGCGTCTGGGTGTTCAGCGGCGACTACAGCCGGACACCGTCGCCGATCTGCGAATCGTTCGAGCCGGTTCCCTGCGACCGCTTCATCAGCGAGTGCACCTTCGGGCTGCCGGTCTATCGCTGGCCGGATCCCGCGGAGGTCGAGGCGGATCTTCGACGCGTGGTGCGGGAGACGATCGCGAGCGGACGACACGTCCTGATCGGGGCGTACGCGCTCGGCAAGGCGCAGCGGCTGCTCATGGCCCTGGTCGAGGACGGCGAGCCGATGGCGCCGATCCTCTGCCACGGCGCGGTGACCGCGATGAACGAGGCCCACCGCGCCGTCGGCGTGCCGCTGCCGCCGACCGCACCCGCCGACCGGACCACGCGAGCGTCGCTGGATGCACCCGCGGTCGTGATCGCCCCGCCCTCCGCCCTCGCCGGGCCGTGGCGGCGTGCATTCAACCCCTGCGTGACCGTCGCCGCGAGCGGCTGGATGGCCCACCGCGCCTCGCGGCGCCGCACGCCGGTGGACGTCCCGCTGGTCCTGAGCGACCACGTGGACTGGCCGGGACTGCTCCGGACCGTCGAAGAGACCGGGTGCTCGGAGGTCGGCCTCACCCACGGCGTCGTCGAGTCGGGCGTCCGCTGGTTCCGCGAGCGAGGTCTGCACGCGGTCGCCTACGACACCCGGTTCACCGGAAGCGGCGACGAGTCGGAGCCGACCGGGGCCGACGCGTCGTCCGAGCCGGAGGCGCCCGAGTCATGAGATGCTTCACCCGGCTGGTGATCGAGCTCGCCCGGACCCGGCGGACGTCGGAGCGGATCGATCGTCTCGAGACCTATCTCCGCGCGGCCCCGCCCGTGGACATCGCCCATGTGCTGGATCTCCTGGTCGGACGACGGCGGCCACGACGCGTGCCCACCGGGCGACTGCGGTCATGGCTCGCGGAGGCGATCGATCTTCCCGAATGGATGGTGGCGGCGTGTCACGAGCATGTCGGCGACCTCGCGGAGACGCTGGCGATCCTCGCCGAGGAGCTCGATCCCGATCCGCATGCGGCCGGGGAGCCGTCACTCGACGAGGTCATGCAGCGGTACGTGCTCGCCCCGGATCTCCAGATCGAGCGCACCGCTCGTCCCAGACTGCTCGAAGGATGGCGCCGCTTCGACCGTGACGAACGGTTCGTGCTGCACAAGCTGCTCGGCGGCGGGTTCCGGATGGGGGTCGGACGCGGACTGGTGGTCGAGGCCCTCGCCCGCGTCGCCGGCGTCGAGACCGCGGTCATGGCCCATCGGCTTGCCGGCGCCCCGCGACTCGACGCGGCGCGGGTCGAACGGCTGCTCGCCGGCGAGGACGACACCGACGACGCGGGACGCCCCTACCCGCCCTCGCTCGCGTCTCCGATCGAGACCGTGCTCCCGCCCGAGAGTTCCGCCAACGACGCCATGGCGGTGGCCACCGCGCTCGGACCGATCGACGAGTGGCAGGTCGAGCCGAAATGGGACGGCATCCGCGGTCAGCTCGTGCGACGCGGTACGACGGTCTCGCTCTGGAGCCGCCATGACGAGCCGATCGATCGGAGCTTCCCCGAGATCGTCGGCAGTGCCGCCGGGCTCGCGCACGACGCGGTGCTCGACGGCGAAGTCATCGCGGTCGACGGGGCGGACCCCCGACCGTTTGCGGAACTCCAGCGGCGGCTCGGCGTGCACCGGGTCGAACCGCTGCTGTTCGGAGGGACGCCGGTCGCCTTCATCGCATTCGATCTGCTGGAAGCGGATGGCGTGGACCTGCGTTCCGAGCCGCTGGTCGAGCGACGACGCCGTCTGGAGACGCTTCTGCGCGATCGGGATCCGCTCGATCCGATCCGTCTCGGGCCGATCGCCGAGGTCGGCGACTGGTCCGCAGCCGCCGCGATCCGGGCGGAGAGCCGGGCCCGTCGGATCGAGGGACTGGTCGTCAAGCGGCGGTCCAGTCCGTACCGAGGCGGTCGGATCCGCGGCGACTGGTGGAAGTGGAAGATCGATCCGTTCACCGCGGACCTCGTGATGACGGCGGCGCGGCTCGGACACGGTCGGCGGGGCGGGCTCTACGCCGACTACACGCTGGCGGCGTGGACGGGCGGCGCGTCGGCGAGCGAGCCTCGCCGACTCGTCACCGTCGCGAGCGCGTATTCCGGTCTGGAGGATCGGGAGATCGCGACCCTCGATGCGTGGATCCGTCGCGCGACGACCGGGCGGCGCGGTCCGGTCCGGCTGGTCGAGCCGTCGGTGGTCATGGAGATCGCCTTCGAGGCGGTGCGGGCGAGCGATCGCCATCGCGGCGGCATCGCCCTGCGGTTTCCACGGATCGTGCGGATCCGAGCGGACAAGCGGGCGGAGGAGGCCGACGAGGTGGAGACGATCGCGGCGTTGATCGACCCCGCGTCGGTGGCGGACCGAACCGGTCGTCGGTAGCCTCGATCCCGGCGATTCCAGGAGCCTCCCATGCGGTACGTCGTGCGAAGCGTCGATGGCGGCGAGTACGGGCCGTTCACCAGCGACGACCTCCGGCAACTGGTCCGTGAGCAGCGGCTCGGACCGGGCGACTTCGTCCGCCGCGAGGAGGGCCGCACCTGGAGTCCGTTCGAGAAGATCGCCGGACTCGCGGAGCTGGTCGGCGGCGACGACGAGCCGGGTGAACGCGACGACGCGGATCCGACCGTCTCCGGACCGACGCCATCCACCCGACCCGTCGCCCCGACGGAATCACGGCGTCCGCGACTCGACCCCTCGCCGGAGCACCTGTCGCCGACCGACACCGAGCGGCCGCCGGGAACCGGGTTCCAGATCGGGATCGACCTCGACTCGATCCTCCCCGACCCGACCCCGCCGCCCTCCGACCCGCCGCCGGTCGAGCAGGCTCCGCCCCCTCGCACCGGCTCCACGGTTCCCGTCGATCCGGCCCGTTCGACGAATCCGTTCGTCGCGGCGGGGTTGCCGGTCGCGCTCCTGCCGGACGAGGAGATCGGGTTCGTGCTGGTGCAGTCCTTCGCGGACGCGGCGCGAGCCTCGCTGATCGGCGCGGTGCTCGGCCATCGAGGCCGGCTCGTGTGCACGAACCGACGAGCCGTGACGATCGTGCCCGGCTTCGGTCGCTCGTCCATGACGATCGTCTGGCTCGATCGGATCACGGCCGCCGGCGTGCGGTCGCGGACGAGCCTCGGGCGGATGATCCTCGGCGTCTTGTGCCTGCTCTACGCCGCCTACGCGCTGGTCGGCTCGCTCGCGGTGGGCGCCGCGATGAGCGCGATCGGCGGCGGGCTGAACGGAGCGAGCGGGATCGCCACCGCGCTCGGCACCGGGCTCGCCGCGTTCGCCGGTCTGCTCGGCGTCGCCGTCGTCCTGACCGCCCGCGCCCGGACCGTGATGATCGGGGACACCGGCGACGGCATCGTGTTCCCCTGCGCCGCCGCGTCCCCCTGGCATCTGGCGCGGATCGACGACGGACGCATGCAGTCGGTCGGCCTGCCGACGCCATCGACGCCGACCTCCTGAGTCAGACCTCGAACTCGCCGCCGGTCACCGGCGCCGAGGGATCGGTGCTCGACTCCTCGATGCGATCCTGCTCGAGGATCTCCGCCCCGGTCAGCCGCCAGCCCGCCGGTTCCTCGGCGACCGACCAGAGCGCCAGATACTCGTTGGTGCGGGAGTGGGCGTGACCCCAGTGGCTCACCACCCCCTCGACCTGCCACCGACACTCGACCGTGAACACCGGGCGTTCCAGGCCGTCGGCGCCGACCGCGACGCCGATCTCGCCGATCGCGATCGACACCGGCCGGACCTCCTTCACCCGGGCGACCGCCCCCCCCTCCTCCTGCATCACGAGTCCGCTGAAGATCGTGCGGTAGAGCGTGTCGAGAAACTCGCCGTCGGCACTTCGGGCGAGGGCGTCGTAGATGTCGCCCTCCTCGACGAAGTCGAACGCCCGATAGACATTCGCGTGCAGCGGCCGGAAGATCGCCTCGGCCTCGTCGGCGTCGGGCAGCGACGGACCGCCACCCAGCATGATCGATCCGAAGCCCGTCAGGAAGCAGGCGACCGCACCGACGATGAACGGGAACTCGATGATGGCGGCGAAGAGGATGGGCCGCGGGCTGCCGGTGCTCCGCGCCGCGATCGCCCCGAGCACGACCGGGGTCGAGCCGAGAAGAAGCAGCAGCACGGCCAGGGCCGGGAACGGCGATCCCTCGTCGATGACCGGGGCCGGGACCTCCAGCAGCCGACTCTCCAGATCGCCACCGGTGGCATGCCAGGTGTATCCACGCTCGATCGCGTTGAAGTCGATGGGGATCCGAACCCCTTCGGCGTCGAGCTCGGCGGCGATCGCGAGCGGCGGCGGATCCTCGAGATCCACGAGGATGTTCGGCGGATAGGTGTCCCACTCGATCGACACCGACGACGGCGGCGGATCGGTCACGGGATAGACGAGTTCGAATCGGATCTTGCGGAGCCCCCGCTCGCCGGAATAGGGGAACAGCGGAAGCAGCCGGAGATCGGGCTGGTTGATCTGCAGGTTCTCGAGGGTCGGGTGGACGCGGACCCCGTCGATGGTCACCGCGTTCGCATTCAGCACATGGTCCTCCAGCGTGGGCTGGAGACCGGACCATTCC
>JAUIHC010000560.1 GCA_030432455.1 Phycisphaerae bacterium
TGTCGTAGTTCGAGTGGTACGACGTCCCGCGACTGCCGCCCGCGTGCAGGGACACGCACGGCACGCCCGCGTGGCAGACGAATCCGACATGGTCGCTGCCTCCACCGAGATCGCCGCAGGCGGCCGGACCGCGATCGCCCGCCCACGCCTCGGCGACGGTCATCGTGGCGGGATCCTCGGCCGGCACACCGTCGGTCGCCGGTGGCGATGGCTGCGGCACCAGTCCCGCCGCCTCCACCACCGCCGCCGCCAGCGACGGCGTCGCACTCGCGCCGAAGTTCCGACCCATCGCCGCCATGTCGAGATTCAGGTACGCGACCGCCCGGGCCGCGAGTCGATCCCGGTTCGCCTCGACCCACTCGCTCGACCCGATGATGCCGAACTCCTCGGCGCCCCAGGCCGCGAACACCACGCTCCGTCTCGGGCGATGCCCGCGTTCCGCGGCCTCCGCGAACGCCTTCGC
This sequence comes from Phycisphaerae bacterium, assembly GCA_030432455.1. Classification (GTDB taxonomy): domain Bacteria; phylum Planctomycetota; class Phycisphaerae; order Phycisphaerales; family SM1A02. The sequence goes on from JAUIHC010000560.1 coordinate 464, forward strand.
GGTCTCCATGAGCACGATCGTGCCCGCGAGCGGATCGGCTGCTCCGAAACCCCACGCGTCGTGATGACAGCCGACCACGACCAGCTCGTCCGGCCGCTCGGCGCCGCGCAGCACGCCGATGACGTTCGCGGTCGGCATGGTCGCCCGCTCCTGTCGGACCTCCAGTCGCAGCGTCAGGTCACCGCCCTCGAGGCGATACGGCACGTCGAGACCACCCGACCAGCCGGCGAGCCCGTCGTCGGGCGCGATCTCCGAGAGCGTCGGACCGGTCATCGCCGCCATGATCCGGGTGGCCGCCGCGTACCCGATCGGTTGGATCGGGATCGTCGGCAGTCCGATCTCCTCGGGGTCCAGACGCGGCACGCCGGGAAGGGCCGGTCGCCCGGGGGTGAGCGGATCCCCCTTGTACGGAAGCGTGAGCATCGATCCACGCTGGATGCACGTCGCGTTCGCCCATCCACCCTCGGGCCAGACCGGACCGCGGTCGTCGCCCGAGTCACCCGGGTCGGTGAAGACCACGAGCCCGGCGGCGCCCGCCTCCTCGGCGAACTTCGCCTTGAAACCGCGGTAGTTGCCGCCGTATCGGGCGAGCACGATGCGACCGGTGCAGTCGACGCCGAGCTCCCGCAACCGCGCGAAGTCCTCGCGGGTGCCGCGGTTGGCGTAGACGACCCCCGCCTCGACCACCCCGCTCGCGGAGTACGCATTCCAGCCCCACGAGAGGTCGGGGTGCCGCGTGGACGGGTCGTTCAGCAGTTCGTCCTCGGTGATCGCCAGCGGCAGCACGCCGCGGCGACGTCGACGCGGCGGATCGGCCGCGGTGTCCGGCGCGACGTCGGTGGCCGTGTCCTTCGGCTCGTCGTCCACGATGGTCAGGCTCGCCGAGATCGGCCGGGCGAGCAGCGGCTCGAACCACCACACCTCGGTGTCGAGGCCCATGCCTTCGAACGCCCCCGCGATCGCCGAGATGACGACCCGATCCCCTGCGGTCCCCGCGACGTGCGGCCGCGATCCGAGCAATTCATGCCAGCCGCGGAGGGCGTCGGCCTCCGGCGTGGTGAGCAGCGTGCCCCGAAGCCCGGGCTCGGGCGGGTCGGCGGTCGCATTGGCCGATCGGGACAGCCCTGCGGCGGACGGCCCGACGATGGAGAACGCCGCGGCGGAGACGCTCGCGAGAAGCATCGAGGTGATCGATCGACGGAGACGGAGTCGCGTTCGCATCACCGCAGGCTACTCGCAGCCCGCGGGTCGTCAGCCGACCGGACGGACGTACCGCGCGAACAGCCGGTCGAGTCGCCGGTGCGACGCCGCCACCCGATCGGCAGTGATCCGCCCCGACGCGATCGCTCCCGCCAACGCATCGATCACGCGATGCTGACGGTCGGCGCGATGGCAGCAGAGGACGAGGTCCACGCCCGCCAGCACCGCCCGGACCGCGGCCTC
>JAUIHC010000078.1 GCA_030432455.1 Phycisphaerae bacterium
CGCGGGGCGGATCGTCGGCGGGCCCTCGCCCGAGTCCGGCACATGGCCGGGCCCGATCGAGGACCAGATGTCGTCGAAGGCCGGCGTGTCGCCGTCGCCTTCCCGAGAGATGTCCGATCCGATGCGAACCGGTCGATCGTCCTCGGAGCGATCGACATGGTCCTCGTTTCGGGGAGTGTCGTCCAGCGGCGTCATCGAGCGGTCTCCGACCGGTCACGAAGCCATGTCCCCCGAACCCCCGGGGTGGCCGCTCATCCTGAGCGACACGGACACGGGCAGGCCCGCGGGCTCCCCCGCGTGACCGCCGGGACAAGGACGACACCCGGCGTTCCTTTCCGATCGGCACGGCCGATTCCAAATCGTGAGAACTCGTGCTCAGCCCGGGATCGGGTCGGCGAGCCGCAGACCCCGAATCGCCTCCCGCTGGGCCCCACGGAGTCGCCTCTCCAGGGCATCGTCGTCGCCGGGAGCGGTTCCCGCGGCATCGAATCCGATCGCGAGGACCTGCTCGAGGTCGATCGAGTCGGCGGGGCGGGCGAGGGTGATTCGATCGGGATCCTCCAGTCTCGCCACGAGTCCCGCTCGTTCCAGTCGCTGGATCAGCGAGCGAACGACCCCGGTGTCGAGCCGCAGGGTGTGGACGAGGTCCTCGACCGCGGTGGAGCGACCCGCCTCGAATCCGGAGGCGACCTGGCGGACCAGTCGGATCGCGACCGAGGGCTCGATCCGGGCCTCCTCGCCCTCGACCCCGATCAGCACATGGACACCGCGGCCCCGAAGGAACTGGATGATCGCGGCGATCTCCAGTCCGAACAGCACGAACATCCACATCAGGTACATCCAGAACATGAAGAGCGGGATGAGCCCGAGCGATCCGTAGAGCTTGTTCAGGGTGAGGGCGTGGGTGGTGTAGACGCCGAGCAGGTGCTTGGCGGCTTCGATGAGGACCGCCCCGACGAAGGCCCCGATCAGGGCGGGCCGGACCTCGACCCTCGTGTTCGGAACCCACAGGTACGCCATGGCGAGGAGCAGCCAGGTGGTGCCGGTGCCGACTGCCAGGTCCAGCAGGGTCGCGAGGGTGCCGCCCTCGGGCAGCCCCGACTGGAGGGCGTCGAGCCGGGCCGCGATCACCGGAATCGCCCCGAGCAGCAGGGTCGGGAATGTCAGGAGGAACCAGTAGACCAGCAGCCGTCGCAGCCACGACCGTCCGCCCGGTGCTCGGTAGACGTGGTTGAAGCCGTCCTCGATCGTCACCAGCACCCAGAGGGCGCTGAAGGCGACCACCACGAACCCGACCCAGCCGAGGGCCGCGAGGTTGACGCTGCTCGCGCCCGCGACGAGTTCCTCCAGCCACGTTCCGAGGTTCGACGGGGCGTCCGAGGTGGTCGCCGCGAGGCTCACCTCGCCCAGCCCCAGTTCGTCGATGATCGATCGGACGAACGCGGGAAACCGCTCCTGCAGCACGCTGCGGCTGACCACCGTGGCCACCACCAGCATGGGGACGAGTCCGAAGAGGACCCGGAACGAGAGGGCGGCGGCCAGCACCGGGGCCTTGTCCTCGCCGAGGTGGCGGGCGCAGTATCGGAGGACCTCGAACCAGTGCCGGGCGGTCCGCTGCATGGCGCTCAGCCGGCCGATCGGCTCGGTGATCGCGAGTCTGGCCCAGTCGACGGCGTGTCGGATGGTCTTCAGCATCAGGGGACTCCCGGGGGCTCGACGTCGGTTCGGTCGTGACGGTCCCGGTAGGATGACCGGAATGCCACGAAGACGCACCGATCGTTCCGGGAAGAAGCCGGAGCCCGTCCGTATCCAGCGGCTGCTGGCGGATGCGGGCGTGGCCTCGCGTCGCGCCTGCGAGGCGATGGTGGAGGAGGGCGTCGTCACCGTCAATGGGAAGGTGGTCCAGTCCCTTCCATGCTTCGTCGATCCCGAGGGCGACGACATCAGGGTGAGTGGTCGCCGCATCGAGAAGTCGCGGCGGCATCACTATGTCATGCTCTTCAAGCCGAAGGGGTATGTGTGCACCGCGAGCGACCCCGAGGGACGCAAGCGGGCGATCGACCTTGTCCGTCATCCCTCGGCGCCCCGGCTCTTCACCGTCGGCCGTCTCGACCTCGACAGTTCGGGGCTCCTGCTGCTGACCGACGACGGCGAGCTGGCGAATCGGCTGACGCATCCGCGATACGGCGTGCACAAGGGCTACGACGTCACGGTCCGCGGTCGTCTCGACGAGGAGACGATCGAGAAGATCCGCAAGGGGCTGTATCTGGTCGATCGCCGGACCGGCGAGGCGTCGCGCACCGCGGAGAGCGATCTGGCGATCCTGAAGCGGGACCGCGATCGCACGCGGCTCTACATCGCGCTCCGGGAAGGTCGCAACCGACAGATCCGGCGCATCATGGATCGCGTCGGGCATCAGGTGAAGAAGCTTCGCCGCGTCCAGATGGGGCCGCTCAAGCTCAAGGGGCTGGCGGTCGGCGAGTGGCGTGAGCTCACCCCGGGCGAACTCGGGGCCCTCCGTCGCGCCGCCCGAGGTGGCGGCACGACCCAGACCGCTCCGACGAAGAAGACCAAGCGCGTCGGCCACAAGCGCCACACCCGCCGCTGACACCCCTCTCTCCTCTCACCTCCCCTCTCTCCTCTCCCCTCCCCTCTCTCCTCTCCCCTCCCCATGCCTCTCTACGAATACGAAGCCACCGAAGACGGCGAGGTCATCACGCTTCTGCGTCCCATGTCCGAGGCGGATGCGCCGGTCGAGGATCCCGCGGGCAAGGGGCGGACCTTCCGACGCCGCCACAGCGTCTTCGGCGTCGGGTCCGCGTCGCCCGCGTCCGAGTCGGTGCCGATCACCGGCGGATGCTGCCCGTGCGGCGTGAACGCCGACCAGTGTGGTCGTCTCAACTGAACCGAACGGATCGCCACCACATGACCGCCTCCGACCCGATCATTCGTCACGGCGTGGATTTCTCCGGCGCCGACGGCGGCGGTTCCGGCATCAGGCTCGCGACGCGGCTGCCGGGGGAACCCGTGCGGCGCATCGATCGCGTGGACCGTCGCGGACTCCGTGAACGCATCCTCGCGTCGCTCGAGGATGGCGAACGGCACTCCTGGCTGATCGACGCCCCCTTCGGCATTCCGCTCCGCACGCTGCGGGCCTGCGGGGTCGACGCGTCGTGGGAGGCGTCGGTGGCGTGGCTCGCGTCGCACGGATCGCCGCGCGACTGGCGACGGGCGGTGCGGGCGGTGGATCGCAAGGAGCCCAAGCGGGTGACCGACGCCGTGGCCTCCACGCCGCTGGCGTCCATGAACCTCCGGGTCTTCAAGCAGACCTGGACCGTGATGGTCGAACTGCTCGGCCCGCTCGTCGAGGCGGGCGTGCGGGTCGATCCGATGGCGGGGCCGCTCGACGCCAGGGTGGTCGTCGGAGAGGGCTGCCCCGCGACGGTCCTCAAGCGTCTCGGAGACTCCGCGAAGGGGTACAAGGGCACCGGCCAGCCGCCCCGGGATCGTCGCGAGGCGATCATCCGGCAGGGGATCGAGCACTGGGGGTTGGACGCGACCGAGGCGGTCTTCGATCGATGCCACGACGACGAGGGCGGCGACGACCTCGACGCGCTTCTGCTCACCCTCGATCCATGGCAGGGACCACCACCGGCGGAGTCGATGGTCGAGGGCTGGGTCTGGTGAGTGGACGATGGTCCGGACGACGGGATCCGACCGAAACGAACGACCCCGGCCGAACGGCCGGGGTCTCGTCGAATGCCCAGAAGAGGACTCGAACCTCCACGGGATTTTACTCCCACCAGCACCTCAAGCTGGCGCGTCTGCCAATTCCGCCATCTGGGCGACGGATTCCTCGGGGTGGCACGGAAGATCCTGCCGGATGAGGATCGAGGAGCATACCGAACCCCCGAGGTCGTGTCGAGAGGGATTCGGCGGGGACCGTAGGATGTCCGCATGAGTGTTTCCGACCCGAGCCCCGACGGCGAGCGACCCGGCCTCCGGCTCAACGAGATCTTCCATTCGATTCAGGGGGAGTCGACCCGGGCGGGCGAGCCCTGCGTCTTCATCCGTCTGGCCGGATGCCACCTGCGGTGCAGCTGGTGCGACACCGAGTACGCCTTCCGGGAGGGGCGACGCCGGGCCATCGACGAGATTCTCGACGAGGTGCTCGCCATCGACTGCCCGTTGGTCGAGATCACCGGCGGCGAGCCGCTCCTCCAGAAGGCCGTGCACGAGCTCGAGCGACGACTGCACGACGCCGGACGCACGGTGCTCATCGAGACATCCGGCGCGTGCGACATCGGGGCGTGTGATCCCCGCACGGTCGTCATCATGGATCTCAAGCCGCCCTCGAGCGGCGAGTGCGAGCGGAATCTGCCGTCGAATCTCGACGCCCTGAGGTCGCACCACGAGGTCAAGTTCGTGATCGGCGATCGCGGCGACTACGAGTGGTCGCGGGACATGCTGCGTCGTCACGACCTCGCATCGACCGTCGCATGCGTCCTCTTCAGTCCGGTGTTTCCGCAGCAGCAGGGACTCGAGATCGCCGGAGCCCCCGGCATCGAACCACGCCGACTCGCGGAGTGGATCCTGGAGGATGCGCTCCCGGTGCGGATGCAGCTGCAGCTGCACAAGTTCATCTGGGAGCCGTCGATGCGGGGCGTGTAGCGGGAGGAGTCGTGGTGGTCGTCGTTGGAGGTCACGCAACCTGCGACGACGACCGCGACCACCACGACCACGACGACCACGACGACCACGACATGAACAGGCGGGGCTCGCACAGCGAGCCCCGCCTGTTCATGATTCGTCTCGGACTCAGGGGCAGGTGGACCCGAAGTTGCCGAGCTGGAGACCGAGGTCGCCACCGTTGACGGTGCCGTTGCCGTCGAGGTCGGCGGCGGCGTCGGTGGTGCCCCAGGCACTCACCAGCAGGCCGAGGTCGGCACCATCGACGACGCAGTCGCCGTTGATGTCCCCGAGCAGGGCGGGCGGCTCGGTGCACTCGACCGCATCGACCGAGAATCCGTCGATCGCGGCCTCGACCACCGAACCGGCGTTGAGGTCGCAGGCGCGGAACCGGACCCGGACCCGATCGGTGTTCGCCACGAAGTCCGAGACCAGGAACGAGACCTGGAACCAGCCGCCGGAGCTCTGGGCCGCGGGGCCGACCGTCTCGAGAGCGGTCCAGGTGCTGCCGCCGTCATCGGTGATCTCGATGTAGAAGAGATCGTTGTTCGGATCGGCACCCGTGCCGTCGCCGGTGTTGTCGTACCAGCGGGCGTACGAGATGGTCGTGCCGCCGGCGGTGGCGTCGATCAGCGGGCTGGTGATGGTGGTGCAACCGCCGTCGATGTCGAAGTTGCCGTTTCCGTTCTCGGTGACGAGGCAGAACGACCCGTCGAAGGCGTTGTCGGGCTCGCCGCGGGTCGCGGTCCCCGTCGGGTTGCCGCGTTCCCAGGCGCCGGCGGTCAGGCCGGGATCGTTGGTGACCAGCCATCCGGTCGAGTTCGCCTCGTAGTCGTTCTCGTACGCGACGATGAAGTCCGTGGCTCCGACCGCCGAGTACGACGCCGCCGGCGCGTCCGAGGGGCTGTAGACGGTTCCGGCTCCGCTGGCGGTCGCGTAGACGTACCAGTCGACCACCGATTCGCACTCGACCGCAGGAATCTCCGCGGTGTAGTTGTTGGCGGAGGTCTGAGGCATGGAGACCGTCGTCCAGGCGCTGCCGTCGATGCGGTAGCGGAGTCGGCCGCTGCCCGGGTTCGGGGAGCCGGCGAGGCCGACGACCTGCACCGGGAAGCTGGCGCCCGACGCGGGGTCGATCCGGTCGGGAAGGCCGGCCGGGAAGTTGAACGCGATGAGCTCGAGCTCCGGACCCGGAACACCCTTGGTGGTGCAGCCGGCGTTGATCTCGGCGTAGTTCGGGGTGCCGTCGGCGATGTTGCCGTTGTCGTCGTCGAGGGTGAGCCAGTCGATCGTGATGTTCGAGTTGATCGAGGTGCCGTTGTGCAGGGGCATCGAGTTCACGAAGATCGACTCGATGATGCTGACCGGCTTGCCGGCGGCGATCAGCTCGTCACGGACCTCCCAGACCATGCCCGAGAGGAGCTGGCCGCAGCTGTGGATGGCGCTGCCGCAGGAGGAGCAGCCGGTCGTGGAGAAGGTGCAGCCGTTGTTGGCGTTGCGGATGCCGGAGCCGCACTGGTTGAGATAGAAGCCGACCGCGAGGCGGCTGTCGCCGGTGATGAGGACACCCATGCAGTCGCCGGATCCCTCGCCGTACTCGCCCTGGCCGGAGCCGGCGGTCGCGACGAGGTGGTGTCCGTACTCGTGGTGGATCACCACGTCGGTGGCGGTGTTCGAGCAGCCGCCGCCCGCGTTGTAGAAGTTGATCGACGAGTAGTCGTAGAACGCGTTGCAGCTGCCCGAGACCCCGGTGTTGATCGGGAAGTTGGTCTGGTTGGCGACCGTCGGGTAGCTCGCGTTGTAGTCAAGCACGAAGTTGCGGACTTCCTCGGCGAAGTACACGGTGTTCGCCCAGGCCCGCTGCTGATCGCTGGAGTTCGCGGCGTTCAGCGTGAGGGTGCCCGTACTGCCGGAGGCGAAGGTTCCGTTGACGTCACCCTGTCCGCCGTCGGCATTGAAGAAGGTGGTTCGAGCCTCGGCGTTGACGGTGACGCTGCCGGTGCCCGCGTTCGGGATGGTCACCACACCGTTCTCATCGGCGGTGTAGACCGCGCCGCCCACGGTCACGCGGGCGTGCGGAAGCGGGGCGGCCGATTCGGGCCCGCACTCCATGGAGTACTGATCGGTCTTGTTGGCCTGGACCTGCACGGTCACATCCGCGTGCAGGATCATGTTCTCCTCGTGGATGATCGCTCCGGTGGCGGGATTCGCGATGAACTTGAACTTGCTGTAGTTCCCGTCGCGGTCGCTGCCGGTGAGGATGAACTCGACGCCGGCCCGGGGGGCCTGCGTCTCGCCGTTGACGCCCGCGAAGACGACCGGACGAACGCCGGCGACCTCGGCCTCGTCGAACCGCTGCATCGCCTCGGCGGTGAACACCGCCTCGTTCATCAGGATCGGGGCGTCGAGCGAGAAGCCCGCGACATCGGGGACCTGCGCGGAGGCGAGGACCACCGGGAAGCCGGGCTCGTTGCGGACGAGCACGCGGAGGGCCGAGTCGTACACCGGCACGCCGTCGACGTGCGGGATGTAGCCCATGAGCATGAACTTCGGCTGGCCGGTGACCGGATCGGTCATGAGCGGGAGGACATGGGTCTGGTCGCTCCACGGTCCGATGGGCAGGAGCTGGCCCGCCTCGAGACCCCAGAGGTCCTCGGCGTGATCGTTCACGAAGGTGGCGGCCGCGTCGACGGGGTTCACGCCACCGCCGAAGGCGGCACCGTAGACCCGCTCGATCCGCCCATGGTTCTCGGCGAAGCCGGTGCCGGGGTGGGTGGCACGGAAGCGTGCCGGGCCCGAGACCGTCTCGGTCGCGGTGACCGCGGCGAGGCCACGGACGCCGACGACCGTGCCCGGTCGTTCGGCGGCGTTGGCGGCGCAGAGGCCGGGGACCGCAAGAACCGCGGCGAGGATCGCGGAGTGCTTCAGATGCATCATGTCTTCCAGTCGGGGAAGTGGGGAGAGGGGGGCCGGTGAAGGCCCTGCGGAGTTCAGTGTAGGAGGCGAGACGCCCGACTGATCCGCGGGTTCCGAAAAGGGTGCCTTCTCGATCTTCGGAGCGGGGTCTCCGAGGTTCTTCTCGGAACCATGTGCCTGCGGTCGCAGGGAGGGGCCGACGCCCTCGCGGGCTTGCGGGGAGGTCCGCCGGGGTCTACCGTGACCGGATTCGCCATGGCCAAGGGCAAGAAGACGAATCCGGATGCGGTGGTCATCGAGAACCGCCGGGCCCGCCACGACTACCGCATCGGGGAGACCCTCGAGTGCGGGATCCGTCTGCTGGGGACCGAGGTGAAGTCGATCCGGGCCGGCCGGGCGAGTCTGGCGGAGGGGTGGATCCGCGCCGATGCCGAGCCGCCCCGCCTTCGTCTGCACGGGGTCCACGTGGCCGAGTACCCGCCGGCGGGGCCGCGGCAGCACGAGCCGATCCGCACCCGCGACCTCCTGGCCCACAAGAAGGAGATCCGGGATCTCGCCCGGGCTCAGGACGGTGAGGGCGCGACGCTCGTGCCTCTGAAGATCTACTTCAAGGACGGGCGGGCGAAGCTTCTGCTCGGCATCGCCGAGGGGCGGAAGAAGGCCGACAAGCGGCAGGACATCGCCAAGCGGGAGGCCGCGCGGGACATCGAACGCGAACTCCGTCGCCGTCGCTGATCCCGTCGCCGACCACTCAGTCGGGAAGCATGGGATGCGGGCGGCCCGCCCGCTCGTCCCGGTCGCCGCGAAGGCAGGCGGCGATCTCGTCGGCGATCCGTTCCGGCGGGAGGGGCATGTCCCTCGGCACCACCGACTCGTCGAAGAGCGTCCGAAGCAGCGGGGTCTCGACGACGCCCGGATTGATCGTGAACGCCGTCACGCCGGTGTCTCCGGCTTCCGCCATGATCGAGCGGGTGAGGGAGTCGAGCCCCGCCTTGCTCGCGGCGTAGGCGGTGAATCCCTGGAACGGATCGATCGACGCCATCGAGGAGATGTTGACCACTCGACCGCTCCGGCGGACGAGCTCGGGCCACGCGGTCGCCACCAGCACGATCGGTCCGACCAGGTTCCGGTCGAGGGTCTCGCGGACGAGGGTCGCGTCGGTCTCGGCGATCGGCACCTGCGGTGCGACCCCCGCGTTGTTGACGATGGCATCGAGTCGGCCGACGCGATCGATCGTCGTGGTGACGGCGTCGCGGCAGGCGCTCTCGTTCGCGAGGTCGGCGACGATGACGAGGGGGGACGCGGACGCGGGCAGCATGGCCGCGGTCTCCTCGAGCGTCGACCGCGTCCGGCCGAGCAGCGCCAGCCGCCAGCCGTCGGCGGCGAGGCGTCGCGCCGTCGCCCGGCCGATGCCGCTGCCCGCGCCGGTCAGCAGAGCGACGCGGGCGTCGCGGGCGACGTCTTCATCACCCGCCACCGGTCAGCCTCAGCACATCGTTGAAGAAGGTCACGACGAAGAGCGTTCCGATCAGGATCAGACCGATCAGGGCCGCCGCGTTCTGGAAGGCGATCGAGGGGGGGCGTCCGCGGATCTTCTCGTAGACGAGGAAGAGGAACAGCCCGCCATCGACGATCGGGAGCGGCAGGAAGTTGAGCACCGCGAGGTTCACGCTGATCATCGCGAGGAAGAACAGCAGGTACATCGTGCCGCGATCCGCGACCTTGGTGCCGATGTGCACGATGCCGACCGGCCCGTGCAGCTGCTTCACACTCACCGTGCCGCCGACGAGTCGATCGATCGTGAGGTAGGTGAGGACGATCATTCGCCAGGTCTGCCGGAATCCCATCGAGACCGCGGTCAGCGGATTGCCGTGGGCGGTCAGGGTCGTCTGGAGCGGCTGGAACCACGCCGATGGAAGTGGCGAGGTCCATCCGAGCTCGTGCAGGGCCCGCACATCCTCGGCGGGGATGGTCATCGTGGTGGTCTGCGGCAGCGAGCCGGGCAGGGGAAGGGTGGTGGTGATCTCGACGGTCGCGGGCTCCCCCGAGTCCGCCGAGGTCGCGGTCGCCGACAGCAGGGCGGCCCGCATCGAGGCCCAGTCATCGACCGGACGATCGGCGATCGCGTCGATGCGGGTGCGGGGCAGCAGCGACAGCGGGGCGATCGGCGTCGGCACGGCGGTCGCCTCCGACGAGCCGGTCCGCGTCAGCGGGCGGGCGGTGATCGGGAGGTCGAGGGCGTAGCCGGGCAGGACGCCGAGGAGTCCTCGGGCATCGACGCTCGCCTCGATCCGGGTCTCGACGCCGTCGCGGAGCACCACGAGCGGAATGTCGCGGCCGGGGCGGGCCTGAATGGCGTCGCGGAACTCGTTCATCGACGGGGCCGAGAGATCCGCGACCTGCAGCACCAGATCACCGGGCAGGACGATGCCGTGGTTGCGGCCACCCTCGGGAACGTCCTCGATCCGCACCAGAGGCACGAGCCCGAGCAGGCTCTCGGCGGGGCCGAGCTCGCTGGTCGGATCGGGCAGGAGTTGGAGTCGAGGCCGCGCGGCGAGGGGGACGGTGAGCTCCGGGGTGCCGG
>JAUIHC010000561.1 GCA_030432455.1 Phycisphaerae bacterium
ATGTCCCCGGCGGATCCCGGCGAGGGCGACCGTGCGGAAGGAGGTCTCGGGTGGTTCTCGTGATCCTCGCGATCGTCGCCGCGGTGCTGGTCCCGCTGGTGTGGCTGATCGCGACCTACAACCGGTTTCAGTCGGTGACCCAGCACCTGAGGGAGAGCTGGGCCGATGTGGATGTGGAACTCCAGCGGCGGTACGACCTCATCCCGAATCTGGTGGAGACCGTGAAGGGATACGCGGCCCACGAGCGGGAGACGATCGAGCGCGTGATCGAGCTCCGTCAGCGGGCCGCCGGCAACCACGAGCGTCCCGATCGCCAGAGTGCCGATGAGCAGGCGCTCGAGGCGGGGATCGGGCGTCTGATCGCGGTGGCCGAGGGGTATCCCGATCTCAAGGCGGATGCGACCTTTCTGGAGCTTCAGCGTGAACTCGCCAACACCGAGGACCGCATCGCCGCCGGTCGCCGCTTCTACAACGGCAATGTGCGGGAATTGAACCAGCTCTGCGTCACCTTCCCGTCGAGCATCGTGGCGGGGATCTTCGGGTTCGAGCGGCAGGGGTTCTTCGAGAGCGGCGACGACGCCCGGGCGACGCCGCGGGTCGATCCCGGTCGCTGAGGACGCGGATCCCGATCTTGGGGACCACTGGCGGCCCGAGCGATTCCCGCGGATGATGCGGACATGGCACGCGAACGGATCGTCTCGGGAGAGTCGCAGCGCGAGGATCGCGAACCGGCGTCCGCCGCGCGGCCGACGCCGTTCGACGCCGAGCAGCAGGCCCCCGCGGTCCGCCCGAAGACGCTCGCGGAGTATGTCGGCCAGTCGGCGCTCATCGAGCGGCTGACCATCGCGCTCGAGGCGGTGAAGGGGCGAGGCGAGTCGCTTGAGCATCTGCTGCTCCACGGACCGCCGGGACTCGGCAAGACGACACTCGCGCATGTCGTGGCCGAGGAGATGGGGACGCGGGCGTGGGTGACGAGCGGGCCCGCCCTCACCAAGGCCGCGGATCTCGTCGGCACCCTCACCCGGCTCGGTCAGGGAGACATTCTCTTCATCGACGAGATCCATCGTCTGCCCGCCGCGGTCGAGGAGTACATCTATCCCGCGATGGAGGACTTCAAGGTGGACTTCACGGTGGACAGCGGGATGCACGCGAAGGTCATCTCGCTCACGCTCAAGCCCTTCACCCTGATCGGCGCGACCACGCGGGCGGGCATGCTCACCCAGCCACTACGGGCCCGGTTCGGCATCACGCATCACCTCGAGTACTACCCCCGCGAGGACCTCGTCTCGATCCTGCAGCGGGCCGCGACCACACTCTCGATCGACGCGGTCGCCGACGAGGGCTTCGACGCGATCGCCACCCGAAGCCGCGGCACGCCCCGGGTGGCGCTGCGACTGCTGAGACGCGTGCGCGACTTCGCGCAGGTTCGCGGCACCGGCGTGGTGGACGAGAACGCGGTCGCGGCGGCGCTGGAACTCGAACGCGTGGACGAGCTCGGTCTCGACGAGATCGACCGCCGGTATCTCCGCGTGCTCGCCGAGGTGTACGACGGCGGGCCCGCGGGGCTCGAGGCGATCGCGGCGACGATGGGCGACGACCCGGGAACGCTGGAGGATGTCGTCGAGCCATACCTGCTGCAGATCGGCTTCCTCGCCCGCACCCCCAGGGGCCGGAAGCTGACCGCGCACGGCGAGGGGTGGATCGCGTCGCACGGCAGGTCGTGATGCGGGGAGGCCGACCCGTTGCCGCGGGTTCGATCCCCCCCATCGAGTCCGACCCCCGACCCCCGATATGACACCGCCCCGACTCGCGAGGAGTCGGGGCGGCGTGCTTGAAGGAGATGTTCGTGCGTGGTTCGGCGTGACGGGCTCAGGCGACGCGCTGCCGGTTGCGTCGAACGCC
>JAUIHC010000079.1 GCA_030432455.1 Phycisphaerae bacterium
CAAGGCAACAACGCGGGCGGCGAGGCGGCCCACCTCGGCGGGGCGATCGCGGGCTGGTGGTTCATCCGGCACCCGCACTCGCTGCACGGGTTCTTCGACCTGATCGGCCGCTACGACCCGACCAGCCGCAGCGGCGCGGCGTATCGAGCCGGGCGGGCACGCACTCAGGGCGGCTCCGCCCTCGACGACGCGGAGATCGATCGCATCCTCGCGAAGATCCACGAACACGGTCTGCAGAGCCTGACCGCGAAGGAGAAGCGGGCGCTTCGGGAGGCGTCCAAGCGGTGACCGAACATCGCCACGGTCCGCTCTCGTTCCGCGTCGAGGCTCGCACCAGCGACAACCACGCGCGGCTCGGCGAGGTCACGACGCCGCACGGCTCGTTTCCGACGCCCGCGTTCATGCCGGTCGCGACCGCGGCCGCGATGAAGGGCGTGCTTCCCTCTCAGGTCCGGGACCTCGGGGCGGGGATCATCCTCAACAACGCCTATCACCTCATGCTCCGGCCGGGGATCGAGCTGCTGGAGCGGTTCGGCGGGACGCATCGGTTCATGCGCTGGGACGGCCCGGTCCTCACCGACTCGGGCGGCTACCAGGCGTTCTCGATGTCCGACATCAACGCCATCGACGACGACGGCGTGACCTTCCGCTCGTTCGTGGACGGGGCGAAGGTCCACCTGGGCCCCGAGTCGTCGATGCGGGTCCAGAACGCGATCGGGGCGGACATCATCATGGCCTTCGACGACTGCCCGCCGTCGCCGCATGCCCGGCACGGATCGGGAAGCCCCAGGGCGAAGCTGCCGACCCCCCGCGACTGGGCGCGACGGCTCGACGAAGCCCACGAGCGGACCGTCCGCTGGCTGGAGCGGTGCCGGGCGGCGCACGCGCGTCCCGACGAGCAGGCCCTCTTCGGCATCGTGCAGGGCGGCACCGATCTCGATCGACGGTCGGCGAGCGTCGAGGCGATCTGCGGGATCGATCTGCCCGGATACGCCATCGGGGGCGTGGCGGTCGGCGAGGGGCCGGAGCTCATCCGGACCGTGGTGGAGCACACGGCACCTCTGCTGCCCGCGGATCGGCCCCGGTACCTCATGGGCGTCGGTTACGAACGGGACATCGTGATGGCGGTCGCAGCGGGGGTGGACATGTTCGACTGCGTCCTGCCGACCCGCAACGGCCGCATGGCCTCGGTCTTCACGCGGACCGGTCCGCTGCGGCTGAGGCACGCCCGATTCCGGGACGACCCCGAGCCGATCGACCCCACCTGCGACTGCCCGGCCTGCGGGGGCGGATTCAGCCGGTCGTACCTGCGGCACTGCTTCTTCGCCGACGAGATGGTCGGGCCGATCCTGTGCAGCCTGCACAACCTCCGGCACTTCCAACGCCTGCTGCTGGACATCCGCACCGCCATCCGGGATGATGCGTGGTCCTCGATCGCGGAGGCATGGCCGGTGCTGCAGATCGCGCCCCAACCCGGGGCGGGACCGGGTTCGGACACCGGTCCCTCCTGAATCCCACCCGTTCGCGCCGGGCCTCGCCCGGTGGCATCGGACCGCATCGAGGCATCATCCGCGGCGATGCCGCCGCGAACGCCCCCCCTTCCGCCGAGATCGGATTCCGCAGACATGACGACCGAGTCCGCCGCGCCCCCCGCCACACCGTTCACGCTCCTGCTCGCCCAGTCCGGGGAGGGTGGGACGCCTGCGGGCCCGCCGCCGCTCTCGGACGAGGGGGTCCCGGCCGAGACCGCGGACGGATCCGGTGGCGGCGCCGCCGCCTCCCCGGCCGCCGGCGACGGCTTCCTCTTCATGCTGCTTCCGCTCATCCTCCTGATGGTGCTCTTCAGCGTCTTCGGGCAGCGGAAGGAGCGCAAGAAGCGCGAGGCTCTGCTCGGAAGCATCAAGAAGCACGATCGGGTCCGCACGATCGGGGGAGTGATCGGCTCCGTCGTGGAGATCAAGCCGGACACCATCGTGCTGAAGGTCGATGAAAGCAGCAACACCCGCATGACCTTCACCCGCGACGCGGTGCAGCAGGTCCTCGAATCCTCGGACGACCAGTCCTGACCTCGCCTCCGCGCGGTCCCGCCCCACCATGAACAACATCCTTGGAAAGCTCGTCTTCATCGGCCTTCTGGTCGCCCTGTGCCTCTGGTCGGTGATTCCGCCCGACCAGAAGATCCGCCTGGGCAAGGACCTGCAGGGCGGCGTCAGCCTGGTCTACGCGGTGAAGATCGCCGACGGTGCGGACGCCGACGAGGTGCTCGCCCAGACCATCGACGTCCTCAAGGACCGCGTCAATCCGCAGGGCGTGCTCGACATCGCGATGCAGCCGGTCGGTCGCGACCGGATCGAGGTCGTGATGCCGCTGCCGAGCCCGGAGGTTCGTGAACTCCAGCTCGCCTATCGCGATGCCCTGGAGGCCGTCCTCGCCGAGGCCCGGCTCACCGCCGAGGATCTCGAGGTCGCGCTCGCGGCCGGCGAGGCCGCCTCCCGATTCGGGGGAGAAGCCGGGGATCGCACCACCCGACTCACCGACCTGCAGACCGCATGGAACGACGCGGCGGCGGCGAGAGAAGCGCTCGAGATCGCCGAGAGTGCCGACCCCGTCGATCAGGCGGAGGTCGATCGTCAACTCGATCGGCTCGCATCCGCCGAGATCCGGATCGAGGACCTGCGGGACGGTCTGCTGGCGGAGACCCTGCGAGAACAGCGGCTGCTCGACATCCTGGCGCTCGACGGAGGCGCGACCGGCGTCACCGCGGACGGCACCCCCGACACCGCCGGCAGCGAGCGCGGCCTCGCCCTGGCGGCCCTCCGCCAGGAGCTTCCGCATCTCGCGGCGTCGCTGGCCGGCCTCGAGTCGGCTCATGCGGCCTACGAGGCCAAGCGGACCGGGCTGGACGACCCTGAGGATCTCAAGCGGCTTCTTCGCGGTGCGGGTGTGCTGGAGTTCCGGATCGGGGTCCGTCCCGCGGCGCAGGACGTCCCGATCGACCTGCTGCGGGAGCAGCTGATCGAGCGGGGTCCGAACAACACCGACTCGGTGGTCGCCGCCTGGTTCCCGATCAACGATCTCAAGCAGTGGACCGACGAGGACAAGCCCGAGACGGTCGCCTCCCTGATGGCGAATCCGGTCGGGTACTTCCAGTCCCGGTACAACCTCGTGGCGGCCGAGAAGGAGGGGCGGTACTACCTGCTCCTCTACACCACGCCGGAACGCAGTCTCACCCACGCCGACGGCGAGCAGTGGGCGATCCGCCGGGCGGGTCGCACGGTGGACGATCTCGGTCGCCCCGCGGTCTCGTTCGGACTCGATGCCTCGGGCGGGTCGAAGATGCGGCGGCTGACCACGCCGAACATCAACCAGCCGATGGCGATCGTCCTCGACGGCGAGGTCTACACCGCACCCAACCTCAACAGCGCGATCGGATCGAGCGGCGTCATCCAGGGCAACTTCGGCGAGGCGGAGATCACGTATCTCATCCGCGTGCTCGCGGCGGGCAGCCTCGAGGCCCGACTCAGCCCCGAGCCGATCTCGACCAGCATCCTCGGCCCCTCGATCGGTCAGGACAACCTCGTCCGCGGCCTTGAGGCGGTCGCGATCTCCGTCGCGGTGGTGGCGGTGATCATGGTGCTCTACTACTTCGGCGCCGGCATCGTCGCGGACATCGCGCTCTTCATCAACGCGATCATGATCTTCGGCATCATGGCCATGATCGACGGAACGTTCACGCTGCCCGGTCTCGCGGGCATCGCGCTCACGATCGGCATGGCCGTGGATGCGAACGTGCTCATCTTCGAGCGGGTCCGCGAGGAGATCATCAACAACGGCGAGGACCTTCGGACCTCGCTGCGGCTCGGCTTCGCCAAGGCGGCGAGCGCGATCCTCGACGGCAACATCACCAACCTGATCGTCTGCTTCATCCTCTACCAGACCGCCGCGACCGAGGTGAAGGGCTTCGCCCTGACCCTGTCGATCGGCGTGCTCGCCACCCTCTTCACCGCGCTCTTCGTCTCGCGGGTCATCTTCGCGATCTGCACCGAGGTCATCGGCGTCCGGAGCATCCCGATGCTCCCGACCGTGGTCCCCTCGATCCACAGGCTGCTCGAGCCGAAGATCGACTGGATCGCCCTGCGGATCCCGCTGCTCGCCGGATGCGCCGTCCTGGCCGTGGGATCGCTGGTGCTCTTCTTCGGTCGCGGCGCCGATGTCCTGGAGACGGAGTTCCGCGGCGGCGTGAGCGTGGTCATGACCACCCGTGCAGCGCGGGACGGCGAGGCGATCGGAATCGAACGGGAGGCGGAAGGCCGTCTGATCGTGCCTCGCGGCGAGATCGAGGCCGCGGTCCGCGGTCTCGGCACCGACGCGTCCGATCCGATCCTCGGCGAACTCGCCAACGCCACCGTGCTCACGATCGGTCCGACCGACGAGAACGGCGCCGCGGCCGGCTTCCAGATCAAGGTCGCCAACCCGGCCGGGCTCGACGGGGACACGAACATCTCCAACACCGTGGTCGCGGCCCTCGTGGAGCGGTTCGGCGACATCCTCGATGTGACCCGTCCGGTGCACTTCGCCGCCGAGACGGACACCGACCACAGTTCGCACACCTTCCCGCTCGAACGTCGCAGCCTCGGCGAATCGATCGGTCGTGACGCACCCGTCGGGGTCGGCGACCTCCGCGGCGGCGTGGCGGTGGTGGTGGAAGACCTCTCCCCGGCGATCACGGTCCGGGACCTCGAGCAGCGCCTCGACCGGATGCGCAATCAGCCCGACTTCGCGGACTCACGCGGTCGTCGCACCGAGATCGTGGGTCTGGACCGGGCCGGTGAGGCCGACGGCGAGGCCCTCTTCTCGTCCTTCGCGATCATGGTCGCCGACGACGAGGTCTCCAGCCTGCTGGTGGATCTGGACACCTGGGATCGCTCGCTTGCGTCCCGCGAGTTCGCCCTCGTGCAGGCGGCCCTCACCCGGGAGGCGAGCCTCGATCAGGTGTCGAGCTTCTCGCCGAAGGTGGCGCAGAACCTCGCGGCCAGCGCGATCGTCGCGGTGATCCTGAGTCTGCTGGGCATGCTGGTCTACATCTGGTTCCGCTTCGGATCGCTTCGGTACTCGCTGTGTGCGATCTCGGCGCTGGTCTTCAACGTGAGCGTCTGCCTCGGGGCCATCGCCCTGAGCGTCGTGCTCGGCGAGAAGACGTTCAACGGCGTTCGGATCCTCGACGAGTTCCGCATCGACCTCAATGTGGTGGCGGGCCTGCTCACCATCGTCGGCTACTCGCTGAACGACACGATCGTCATCCTCGACCGCATCCGCGAGAACCGCGGGAAGCTGAGCTACGCGAGCCGAAGCGTGGTGAACAACTCGATCAACCAGACCTTCAGCCGGACGATCATGACCAGTGGCACGACGATCACGTCGGCGATCATCCTGTATGTGCTGGGCGGCACCGGCATCCGGCCGTTCGCCTTCACCTTCCTCGTCGGTCTTGTGGCCGCCACATTCTCCTCCGTCGCCATCGCGGCACCTCTGACCTGGAGCCGCGGCGGGGGATCGCCTCGGACCGAGGACGAGCCCACCTCGACGGGGGGAACCCTGGCGCCCGCGACCACCGGCTGACTCGCGACCCGGGCGGTCGGACCCGCGGTGAACGCCGGAGACCTCCGGTCGATGGCCGAGGACGGCGTTGGAGCCGGAAGCGGGAGTGGTCCGATGACCACGTGGGCTCCCCGTGTCGTGCGTTCTCGGGGCCTCGGTGACGCATGAACTGGTGGTGGGCGGCTTGACCGCCGGCCACCGCCCCGAACCGGCCGGACCGAGTTCGGGTCAGAATCCACACCGGAGCATGGAATGAACAGCGGCATTCGCTTCTCCGTCGCCCTGATCGTCGTGATCATGGTGCTGCTCGGCTTCTACTACGCCGGACTGGACGACGACGCCGTCGACGGGACCGCCGAGACGGTCGAGTCGCCGGCGATCGAGGTCCAGAGCACCGATGAGACTCTGGTGACCGGGGAGACCGAGGAGACCGTTCGCGAGCCGGTCGCCGTGGTCTCGGAGCCCGAGGTGTCCACGCCCCCGGTGGTGATCGAGCCGCCCGCGGACCCGGCATCCTCTTCGGGTGAGACGACGGGTGCCGCCGACCGTGACTCCGATGACGACGGCGAGCCGGTCGCTGAGTTCGACGAGTTCGACGCCGATTCGGGGGCGTCTGATAACATGGATCAGGCCGAGGAGTCGGATGCCCCCGAGCGCGGGGACGAGTCCGACTCGATCGATGCCGAGGCGTCGTCGGATGAGGCCGAGGAGGCTCCGGAGCCGATCGAGGCGTCCTCGCCGGTGGAGGAGCCGGCGTCGGGTTCGGAATCGACGACCTCGCGTGGCGGCGGGGCGGATTCGGGGGAACTGGTTCGTGATCCGCGGGCCGCCGGGGTCGGCATCCACCGTCTGGCCTCGATCGAGCGGGATCAGGCCATCGCCAACGCCGCGATGCGGGCCATCGCCGAAGCCGACGCCCCCGGCATGATCGAGGGGCCCGCGGGATCGTTCTGGATCCCGCTGCCGCCCGACACGCGGACCGATCTTCTCGAAGGGGCGCTGGTGGACAGGGTCTCCGGTGACGACACCCCGCATGTGCTCGTTCTGTCCGACGAGGGGAACGCCGTGGACCTCGCGGGACGGATCGCCTCGACCGAGGTCTCCGGGAGCGAGGCGGGAGGCGGCTGGCAGCTCCGATTCCGCGTGACGCCCGAGGCCATCACGCCGGTGGTGATCGCGACGCGGTCCTTCCGGAATCAACCGGTGGCGTGGATCGGAGGGGGCCGGATCCTCGCCATCGATCGTCCGCTCATCCCGATCAGCGGTCGCGGCAATCTGCCGGTGATGTTCCCGTCCGAGGACGACGCAGCAGCGGTGGCTCGACGGCTGGAGTCGATCGCCCCGGAACAGGGCGAGCCGGACTCGCCGACCAACGTCGTGGTCGGTGCCGGATCGCTGCCCCCGGATCAGTACACGGAGTACGTGGTGAAGGTTGGGGACACCTTCTCCTCGATCGCCACCGCGTGGTTCGGCGATGCGAACAAGCAGTCGCTCATCGCGCAGGCGAATCCGTATGTCGAGAGTTCCCGGCTCCGGGTCGGCCAGATTCTGAAGCTTCCCCCGAAGACGATGCAGCTCGTGGTCGAGATCCCTCCGGCGCCCACGGACGGCGCCGCCACGACCTACCGGGTTCGATCCGGCGACACGCTCGGCAAGATCGCACAGGCCGCGTACGGGAAGGCCTCCCTCTGGACGCGGATCTACGAGGCGAACAAGGCGATCATCGGTGCGGATCCGGGGAATCTGAAGGTCGGCATGGACCTGGAGATCCCGCGATGACCGAGGGCGATCTCCGGGCGGAACCCAACGAGTTCGACGCCCTCGCCCGCGCGGCCAAGGCCGAGCCCGGTCCCGAGACGCTCGAGCCCCTCTACCGGGCGACCTTCGGACTGGACCGTTGGTACTTCGCGGCGGTGGGGACCTTCCCGAACCTCCGCGCCTTCTCCGGCCTCGTCGAGGAGGTCGGGTACGTCATGGCGTTCACCGCCCGCGACCGGGCCGAACACTACGCCGTCGTGCAGGGGATCGTGCCCGAGGGGCAGCGGCCGCCGATCCTCGCGCTCCCCCGTGCGGAGGCGATCCAGCACTGTCTGGGTCAGCAGAGGCTCGGCGCCACCGGCGTGCTCTTCGACGACGGGTGGGGCAACTGGCGGTTTCCGCTCGCCCAGTTGCCCGCATTCGCGGCCCAGTTCGGGCCGCCGCCGGCCTGAGGCGCCGGGGTCAGACACCACCGCCGACGGCGCGGCGGGCGATCTCGAGATTGCGGGCGAGATTCTCGCGTCGCAACGATCCGATCACCACCGACGCCACCGCCGGGCCGGCAAGGCAGAAGGGGATCGCCTCGTCCGGCTCCAGTCGCCCCGAGGCGAGCCCCTTCTTCACGAGCACCCCGATCCCCGCCGCCTCGGCGGCCTCGAGCACGGGCCGCTGCGACTCGTCGAGCTGGTGGTACTCCACCATGAGGCAGTCGACGACCCCGGTCCGGATCGCGGCGAGGTGGCCCTCGATCGTCTTGCCGCTGAAACCGACCGCCCGAATGTCGCCCCGATCTCTTCGCCGCACGAGCGTGTCGAGCGCGTCCCCGCCATCGATGATCGCCAGATCGCGCCCGTCCGAATGGACGAAGACCAGATCGAGCCGGTCGGTCCGCAGTCGATCGAGACTTCGGTCCACGCTGGCATCGATGCTCCCCCGATCGAACGCGTATCGCCCGACGCCGTCCTCGAAGGTTTCGCCCGCCTTGGTCGAGAGCGTGAATTCCTCCCGGCGTCCGGCGAGATGTCGCCCGATCCTCGCCTCGCTCAGCCCGTAGGCGGGGGCGGTGTCGATGAGGTCGATGCCGAGGTCGAGGATCTCGTGGAGCAGACGGCCGCAGGTCGCCTCGTCGGGAAGGTCGTAGCCGTCGGCGTACTTGATGCCCTGATTGCGTCCGATCTTGAACGCGCCGAAGCCGACCGGCGAGACGGTCAGGCCGGTGCGGCCGAGCGAACGTCGCGATGCGGCGTCCATGTGCAGGTCTCCCAGGGAAAATCCGCGACGCCGGGGGTTGGCAGTGGCGAGAGGTCGACGGGGGGCGACGGGGCGGCGGCGATCTCGCGGGGCATCGACTCGAGCACCGCGGCGGCAAGTCGCGGCGCGAGCGCCCACTTGGTCGGCCAGGCGACGAGCAGACGCCCCGCGTGTTCGCGGACGACCACCGCATCGTCGGGACGCAGGCCACCCCGGGTGCGCCGTTCGGCCCGATCGACCCGATAGGTCGCCCACGCCGCGTCGTCGATCCCGCCGAGGTCGAGATCCGGCAGGACCGCGGCGAGTTCGGCGGCGGCGGTCTCGATCTGGCTCCGTGCATCGCGATCGACGCCCCGCTCGGCGAGCTCCCCGCCCAGCTGCCAGACCGTCCGCCCTTCGCGATCGAGGCCGCTGGTGACGGTGACCCGCGTGCGATTGCCGTCCACGCAGTGCGCGAACATCTCGGGGAGCCCACGCCCTCGCAGGAGCGTCATGTGAAGCGGCCGTCGCTGGGCGATCGATGCGTCGAGGCCGAGCCGGGAGAGGAGCCGTTCGTTGCCGACCCCCGCGGCGAGCACCACGCAGCGAGGGCGAAGCACCACCTCGCGACCCCGGTTCCGAAGGATCGCCCGCTCGATGTCGCCGCCCCGAGACGCGAGTTCGATGCCCTCGGGGCCGTCCACGGCCGCGATTCTTCCGGGATGCCGGGCCGCGATCGCCTCGAGAACCGACCGGGTGTCGAAGACGGGCTCCTCGACGCGAAGCACCGACCCCGGCGCGGATCGCAGGAGCGGGGGACGGTCCTCCTCACCCACGGTCCGGGGACGGGTTCGCAGCGCCGCCCGCGCCCCGAGAAAGCCCAGGCGGGACGCGAGGGAATCGGTTCGCCAGATCCAGGTGCAGGGGGAGGACAGCGTCGCGGCGTGCAGGTCGGGACCGTCGACGGCGGCACCGTCGTGCAGACGGCGCCACGCCTCGGGCATCGCGCTGATCGATCCCGCAGCCTCGAGATCACGCTCACGCAGGGCGTACTTGAGGCCGCCGTGGATGATGCCCTGGGCGCAGACGCTCTGGCCGGCCCCAAGCGCTGCGCACTCCACCGCGACCGCGGAGAGACCGCGGCGGACGGCGGCATCGAGGATCCACAGCCCGGCGATGCCGGCGCCGATCACCAGCAGGTCCACGGGCTGCTCGCGGGAATCGTCCATGAGCCGACACGGTAGTCGCAACCTGAATCCGCGGCGATCCGGTTCGATCACGCCGGGAGGGGTATCCTGCCCGACCCTGCGCCGGATCGTCCGGCGGTCCGCTCCCGACATCACCTTCCTGGAAGACTCCCGTGGTCCATGGTTGCGTCCTCATTCCCGGCGACGGCATCGGTCCCGAAGTCGTCTCCGCCGCCCGCCGCATCATCGACGCCGCCTTGGAGGGCACCGGTTCGTCGGTGGACTGGGTGGAGCGCGATGCGGGCACCGCGGCCCTCGACAAGGGGCATTCGAGTCTTCTTCCCGACGAGACGGTCGATGCGATCCGCGAGCGGGGCACGGCGCTCAAGGG
>JAUIHC010000562.1 GCA_030432455.1 Phycisphaerae bacterium
ACGAAGCCGCGACTGGCCCGCGGATCTCGAAGCGCTCGGCGCCCGTCACGGGCTGCTTCGAATCGGCGCGAGCGTCGGTGACGGCTCGATCCTCGCCGATGCGGTGCCCGACGACGATCGCCGCCGCCGCGTCGCGATCGTCATGGGCAGCGAGTTCGACGGACTCTCCGAGGATTCGACCGCGGCCTGCGACACGCTGGTGCGGATCGCGATGGCCCGCGGGGTCGACTCGCTGAACGTCGCGGTCGCCGCCGCGGTGCTGCTCGACCGCTTCTCGACCGCCCCGAGAATCTGAGCCTTTCCCGGGAATCCGCGGGAACCGGATGCGAACCCGGACCGGCCGGGGTCGTAGTGGTGTCCCGACGGACGCCGAGCGAATCGCTCCCCGCCTCGTCTCCCCCTTCCGACAACTCGGCGATCTCGACGACGCACGCCGCGTCGCGGCGATCGCGCATCCAACCCCGGAGAAGAACCATGGAACGACCGCACCTCCGACTCCGACTCGGCCGACGCCCTCTGGCGGCCGCCGCGGCGATCGCCGGTCTGGCCCTCGCGCCGTCGCTGATCGCGGGATCGAACGATGTCGTTCGACTGAACGGCGCCCCGAGCGCCCCGGCCACGAGCGAGGCGTCGATCGCCGGCGCCCGCTCGCTCTCGAGCGCGTTCCGCCACGTCGCGGACGTCATGCGCCCGAGCGTGGTGCAGATCATCGCCACCGACCACGACCCCGCCATGCCCGCCGGAATGCCGGGCGGCATGCGGGGCAGTCTGCCGCCCGGCCTCGACCCCGATCGGATTCCCAAGCAGTTCCGCGATCTCCTGCCCGACGGCCGCGGTGCGCCGAATCCCGGACCGCGCACCGGCCAGGGCACCGGCGTCATCACCACCGCCGACGGACTCGTCATCACCAACAACCACGTGATCGAGGGCGCCGACGAGCTCACCGTCGTGCTGTCCGACGGCGAGGAACTTCCGGCCGAACTGGTCGGGGCCGATCCCGAGACCGATCTCGCGGTGCTGCGCGTCTCGCACGAGGGACTCGTGCCTGCCTCGTTCGGAGACTCCGACGACGCCCTTGTCGGCGACTGGGTGGTGGCGCTCGGAAGTCCGTTCGGACTCCGGCAGTCGGTGACCGCGGGCATCATCAGCGCCCTCGGCCGGGAGACCGTCGGACTCGCCCGGTTCGAGAACTACATCCAGACCGACGCGGCGATCAACCCCGGCAACTCGGGCGGACCGCTGGTGAACCTCGACGGCGAGGTGATCGGCATCAACGCCGCGATCTCCAGCGCCGGGGGCGGCAACGACGGCATCGGTTTCGCGATCCCGAGTCGCATGGTCCAGCGGATCGTGAACGACCTCGCCGCCGACGGCACCGTGGAACGCGGGTGGCTGGGCGTGAACATCCAGCCGCTCGACGGTGAACTCGCCGAGACCTTCGGCCACCACAGCCGCCACGGCGTGCTGGTCTCCGGCGTGCTCGACGGAACCCCGGCCGCGAAGGCCGGACTCGAACCGGGCGACATCATCCTGGCGATCGGCGGTCGGGCGACCGACACCCCCGCGAGCCTGGCCCGCACCGTGGCCGAGTCGCAGCCCGATGACGCAGTCGAGGTGCAACTCGTGCGGGATGGACGCACCATCGTCCGGACCGCGGTGCTCGCCTCCCGACCTGGCGCCGACGGCAGCTCAAGCGAGCCGAGTGCGAAGCCCGAGGCCGCGGCCCCCGCACGTCTTGGTCTCGAACTCGCGTTGCTCGACGACGACCTGCGCGAGCAGGCCGGACTGCGGGCCCCGACCGGGCTCTTCGTCCGGGGCGTCGAGGCCGACGGCCCCGCGGCGGCGGCGGGCATCGAGCCAGGTGACGCGATCCTCCGCATCGGCGGGACCGAGGCCGAC
>JAUIHC010000563.1 GCA_030432455.1 Phycisphaerae bacterium
GACATCCTGTACGCCTTCGCCGATCCCCGCATCAGCTACGACTGATCCCCCTTTCGGAATCCGCTCCCGTGAGCCAGTCCGCCGCCAATCCCGCCAGCACCATCTCCGGCATCGACGTGATGCGCGGGGTCGGTGCGAAGCCGTCGAAGCCCTTCTGGGCCGACGCCTGGGATCGCGTGGTCAAGCGGTGGGGGGCCCGCATCGGTCTCGCGTGGATCGCGGTGATCGCCTTCTTCGCGGCGCTGGCACCGGTGCTCGCGACGGGCCTGCCGGTCTGGACTGTGGAGACCGTCGATGGCGAGGTGGTGCGATCGTGGTCCCCGATGTGGGACGGGCTGCATTCGGTCGATGTCGCGCTGCTCGCCGGACTGGTCCTCGGTGTCCCCTGGATGCTGCCGCCGGTCTCGATGATCGGGCTGACCCGCTCGCACCGACTCGGCGTCCTCATCGCCGCGGGCATCCAGTGCGGGATCTCGATTCTCGTGGCCGGGATGATCGGCGACTGGCTGACCGACCCGGATCAGAGCGAGGGCATCCGGACATTCGTCACCGAACAGGGGGCCGTCGTGCCCTGGATCGCCGCGACGATCGGTGCGGTGGTCGGGGCGGTGATCATGGTCCCGTTCGCGACGTTCCCGTCGCGGATCGCCCGGGTGGTGCTGATCGTCCTGATCGCCTCGGTCTCCACCCTGATCGCCGCGGACCGGTTCGATCCGCCGCTCTCGAACTACGACCGCTACATCGATCGCGAACTGGCCGGTCGCTACGAGAACACCTGGGCGATCGTGCCGTGGTCGCCGACGCAGGCCCGCACCGCGTTCTACACGCTGGAGCCGGGCACCACCGTCGAGGCCGAGCTCCCGGCCAGCGAAGGGACGTTCTTCGGCGAGCGTCGGTTCCTGCTCGGAACCGACTCCGTGGGGCAGGACGTGCTCAGCCAGATGATGCACGCGTGTCGTCTGTCGATCTCGATCGGACTCATCTCGACCGGGATCTCGGTGCTGATCGGGATCGTCGTGGGGTCGCTCATGGGCTACTTCGGCGGGGTCGTGGATCTCGTCCTCAGCCGGGTGGTCGAGATCTTCATGGCGATCCCGGTGCTCTTCCTGCTGATCGTCGCCGCCGCCGTGCTGCCACGGAACACGTACATGATGATGGCGATCATCGGCTGCGTGAGCTGGACGCTCCCTGCCCGCTTCATCCGCGCGGAGTTCCTGAAGCTCCGCGCCCAGGACTTCGTGCAGGCGGCGCGGGCCGCGGGGCTTCCGCTGCGTTCGGTGCTCTTCAAGCACATGCTGCCCAACGGACTCACCCCGGTGCTGGTGCAGGCGTCGTTCTCGATCGCGGCCGCGATCCTCGCCGAGGCGACCCTGTCGTATCTCGGGCTCGGGCCCGACGGTCAGGCGTCGTGGGGCAAGCTGCTCTCCAGCGCCTCGACCGCGACCGGCACCTTCAACTGGTGGCTCGCGATCTTCCCCGGTCTCGCGATCTTCCTCACCGTGCTCGCCTACAACCTGCTCGGCGAGGCGTTCCGCGACGCGATCGACCCCAAGCTTCGGAAGGCGGCGCACTGATGAGCGGTTCCGATCCAGCCGGCGCCGCCTCGTCGACGCAGCCGCTGCTCGCGGTGCGGGATCTGGCGGTCAGCTTCCAGAACAGCGCCGATCCGACCGGTCCGCGCATCCAGGCGGTCGCCGGGGTCAGCATGACCATCCATCCGCGACAGACGCTCGCGGTGGTGGGGGAGTCCGGCTGCGGCAAGAGTGTCACCGCGATGAGCACGATGCAGCTCGTCCCGCGACCCCCGGGGCGGTTCGATCGAGGGACGGCGCTCTTCAAGGGCGAGGACGTCCTTCGGTTCGACGAGAAGCGGATGCTCTCGCTCCGTGGTCGCGACA
>JAUIHC010000564.1 GCA_030432455.1 Phycisphaerae bacterium
CGGCTTCCGGATCGGCAAGGTGGACGCCGTCGAACTGGTCGGCCCGGACCGGGTCTCGGTGCAGGTGAAGGTCTTCGACGAGTATGTCCGGTATGTGAAGGCCGACTCGCGGGCCAAGGTGCGGGGGGAGAACCTGATCGGCGATCGCTTCATCGAACTGACCGCCGGCTCCGAGGAGGCGGAGGCCCTTCCGGAGGGGTCGTGGATCCGGATCGAGGCCGAGCCGACGATCGGAGCGATGGTGGAGGAGCTGAAGGAGGAATTCACTCCCATCCTCGCCGGGCTCGGCGGGGTGGCGGAGAAGCTGCCGGCGACCGTGGATCGTTTCGACCGGGTGATCGATGAGTCCCACGCGTTGGTGGCGGACCTGCGTCGTGACGATGGCGACCTGCAGCAGGGCTTCGTCAAATTCCGCGCCGCCCTCGACGAGGTCGAAGCCCTGGTGGCCGAGCTTCGTGCGCCCGACCACGACATGATGAAGGGCATCGACCAGTTCGAGGATGCGACGCGGGTCGTGAACGAACATCTCGAATCGATCATGGCGAAGCTCGACTCGGCGACCGGGCGTCTGGACGACACCATGGCCCGGGCCGGGGGGCTCGTCGAGGAGGCCGACCGGGTGGTCGAGCGGCTGGGGGAAACGGTCGATGAAGCGGCCCCCGAGGTGCCGGACATGGTGCGCCAGGGGGCTCGAACCGTGGACAAGGCGGATGACGTGATGAGCGCGGTGCGCGACATGTGGCCGATCCGGGGCGGGGTGTCCCGCGACGACGGAAAGACCCTGAGGACTTCGAGCGATGACTGAGAGCTGGCTGGCGGGCGTGGCGGTGGGCGCGTTGCTGCTGAGCGGCTGCGCCGGGTCGGGGGATGCCCTTCCGCCGGTGGTGCGGGAGGCTCGCGAACGGGCGGACGACGGGCACGACGCCTTTGCCGAGGGGCGTCTGGATGAAGCGACGCTTTCGTATGGCGAGGCCCTGACCCGCTACCGCTCGATCGACGATCCGGTGGGGATCGTGCGGACCCTGGTGAACCTCGCGGTGGTTCGCAATGCGGCGGATGCCCGGTCGGATGCCGCCGACTGCCTCGATGCGATCGATCGATACGTCGCCACGCTCCCCGCCGCGGACATCACGGGCGAGATGCCGGAGCTTCTCGCCGAAGCGGCCTGGATGCGGGCCTACCTGCATCTCGAGGCCGGACGCCCGGCGGCGGCGAGCGAGGCGCTGGGGCGGGGGAGGGCTCTCCCACCGCCCCGGAACCTGCGGGGACGCTTCGACAACCTCGAGGCCCGGCTGCTTCTTGAGCAGGGTCGGGCCGGGGAGGCGCGGATCGTGGCCGAGCGGGCCCGGCGGGCGAACGGCGGCCCCGGCGATCGGGCCGAGCTCGCCGATTCCCACCGGCTCCTCGGGCGCGCCGCGCTGGTCGTCGGTGATGCCGCGGCGGCTTTCGGAGCGTTCGACGAGGCCCTGGCCCTCGATCGCGAGCTCGCCCGTCCGGCCAAGGTGGCAGCCGACCTCGAGGGACTGGCCGAGGCGTCGCGGTTGATGGGAGACTCCGCCCGGTCGGCGGCTTTTGCCGAGCGGGCGCGGCTGGCAAGAGGGGCGGGAACGGACTGAAGTGCGCCCGGCTTGCGATTCCCTGCGCACGGATTTTGCGCGGCTTCTAACCGGGTGATGGGCAGGGCATGACGTCGTCGCCCCCTGGGGCCAACGGGGGCCCGAACCCATGCCTACCGACGAAACACCCACTGCCGCCCGCATCGACATCGTCATCGCGGCCATCGCAATCCAGTACTGCCTCGGGGCGATCTACGCGTGGTCGGCCTTCACGCCGACTCTGATCGATGACGGCTGGACCAAACTGCAGACGCAGATCGTCTTCGCGGTGGGCCTGGTCAC
>JAUIHC010000080.1 GCA_030432455.1 Phycisphaerae bacterium
CCCGAGAGCGAGGTCTTCCACAAGGGCCGCACGCTCTACGGGCTGGATCTGGCGAGTCGAGCCATCTCGAAGACGCGGACGGCCATCGTCTGCGAGGGATACACCGACGCCATCGCGCTGCACGGCCACGGCTTCACCAACGCCGTCGCCACGCTGGGAACCGCCCTCACCCGGGAGCACGCGGATCGCCTCGCTCGATTCTGCGACACCGTCATCCTGCTCTTCGACGGCGACGCCGCCGGCAAGCGGGCGGCGGATCGCGCGGTCGAGGTCTTCTTCGGGGCCGAGGTGGACATCCGGCTCTGCACACTCCCGGACGGACTCGACCCGGACGAACTGCTTCGCGGCGAGGATGGCCCGGTCCGTTTCCAGGCCGCCCTCGATGCGGCGCCCGACGCGCTCGTCTCGCTGCTGGAGGATGTCCGCCGCCGCCTCGACGAGGCATCCGGCGTGACGGGTCGGCAGCGGATCGTCGACGAGGTGCTGCGGAAGCTCGACGGACTCGGTTTCGATGGAGTCGCGGGCGTCCGGCGATCGTTCATCCTCGATCAACTGGCGACCATCCTCGGCGTCTCGGCGTCGATGCTCGATCAGGGCACCCGTCGGAACCCGACGCCGACGCCGATGCCGCCCGATCGGTTCGAGGATGTTCCGGCCGAGGAGCCCGCGTCGCGACCGATCGAACGGGCCCCCTTGCGTCGCCGCACCGCCGAGGAATCGCTACTCAGGCTCCTGCTGGCCGATGGTGAACTCGTCACCACCCCGCTCGATCTCGGTGACGGGCCGCGGCGGCCGATCGATCGATTCCGCAGCGAGGACTTCCTCGACGATCCCTGCCGGATCGCGTGGGACCTGATCGTTCGAGCGGTCGGCGACGGACTGGTTCCGGACGGTCCCGATCTCGTGGCCGAGATCGACGATCGCCCGCTCGCGGCGCTGGTGTCGGAGTGCTTCACGCTCGGGTACCGCGCCCTGCGGGCCGACGATGCGGATCCGACCGCCATGCTCGCCGACGCGGTCCGAGACCTGCACGCCGCCATCGAACGTGATGTCCGGCTCTCGGATCGAGCGGATCTCGCGTCCCGCCCCGTCCAGTCGGTCGAGGACGCCGCCGCAGCCCTGCAGAGACTTCGCGCCGCCGGATCGGATCCGGCGGCGATCACCCGACGTCGAGGCGGTCACGCCTCACGCCCCGTCGATCGGACGGGGTTCGACCACCCTCTCCGGGATCAGGACCCCTCCTGACCCCGCCCTGTCCGCCCGCCGGTTCCGGCCGGCCTGGAGATCCACGGTGCTTCCCCTCCCACTCGATCCCCATCCCGTTCTCCGTCAGCTCGTCGAGACCGGTCGCACCCGCGGCTGGATCTGCTACGAGGAGGTCAACACCTGCCTGCCCGACTGCTATGTCGATCCGGACGCGATCGACGCGTTCATGACCGTCGTGCGGATGGAAGGCATCGAGCTCATCGACGAGCTCGAGCGGCGCCGCCGCGGCCTCGATCAGATGCCGGCCGAACTGCAGACCGATCTCAAGTTCCAGCGAGACAGCGAGCGGAAGCCGTCGCGGGCCCCCAAGGTCCAGATGATCGACGAGGAGGGCGAGGTCGAGCGGAACCCGTTCGACGACGGTGAGGATCTCGGCGAGACCGCGTCGCGCGACGGTGAGGCCGCGCCTGCGAACAGCGACGAGCCGGAACTGCTCGACGACGCCGAGACCCAGGCGGCGGTCGAGCAGGCGATCGCCGAGCAGGGATCGAAGCGGATCGACGACCCGATCCGGATGTACCTCACGCAGATGGGCACGATTCCGCTGCTCACCCGCGAGCAGGAGATCCGTCTCGCGAAGAAGATCGAGACGACCCGCATGTTCTTCCGTCGCATGACGCTGGAGAGCGACTACGCCGCCCGTCAGGCGATCGACATCCTGCAGCAGGTCCATGACGGCCAGCTCCCCTTCGACCGTACCATGCGGATCTCGACCGCCGAGGACAACGCCAAGGAGAAGGTCGCCCGCCGCATTCCGTTCAACAGCGGGACGGTGCGACGCCTGCTCGATCTCAACGAGGCGTGCTGGGATCGCCTGCAGGAGCCCGGCGTCTCCGACAGCCGCCGCGAGGCGATCCGCGCGGAGATGGAGGAGCGACGGCGTCGCATCGGCACCCTGCTCGAGGAGTGCTGCCTCCGGACCGGCCGCATCCAGCCGCTGATGCGAAAGCTGCAGGCCGTCAACAAGAAGATGAAGGACCTCCAGAAGCGGATCGAGAAGGCCGACAAGCATCCCGATCGCTACGACCCCGAGGATGTCTTCGTGATGCGGGAGGAACGCGAGGGACTCCGAAACCTCGTGCTGGAGGAGCCGGAGGAGATCGCCGCCCGCGTCCGCGAGATCGAGAAGGTCTTCGAGGAGTACGAGCAGGCGAAGCGCGATCTCTCGGGCGGCAACCTGCGTCTCGTGGTCTCGATCGCGAAGAAGTACCGCAACCGCGGCCTTCCCTTCCTCGACATCATCCAGGAAGGCAACACCGGCCTCATGCGGGCGGTGGACAAGTACGAGTACAAGCGAGGCTACAAGTTCTCGACCTACGCGACCTGGTGGATCCGTCAGGCGATCACCCGTGCGATCGCCGACCACGCCCGCACCATCCGCGTGCCGGTCCACATGATCGAGACGATGTCGAAGCTCCGGAACATCCAGAAGGTGCTTCTTCAGGACCTCGGCCGCGAGCCCACCGTCGAGGAGATCGCCCTCAAGGCCAAGATGCCGATCGAGGAGACCCGTCGGGTCATGAAGATCTCACGGCACCCGATCAGCCTCGACCGTCCGGTCGGCGAGAGCGAGGACTCGCACTTCGGCGACTTCATCGAGGACGAGCGCCAGGAATCGCCGTCGGACTCCGCGACCAGCGAGATGCTCCGGCAGCGGATCAACGACGTGCTTCGCACGCTCACCTATCGCGAGCGGGAGATCCTCAAGCTCCGCTACGGCATCGGCGACGGCTACACCTACACCCTCGAGGAGGTCGGCCGAATCTTCAAGGTGACCCGAGAGCGGGTTCGCCAGGTCGAGAGCAAGGCGATCCGGAAGCTTCAGCATCCCATCCGCCGTCAGCGGCTCGCGAACTTCCTGAACGGGGACGAGTGAGCGAATGGAAGGCTGATCGTGGAACGTGGAGAGTAGACAGCAGGACAGAGACCCCATGGACATGGAGGACGGCGCCGACGGCGCCGTCCTCCATGTTGTCTGTCTCGTTCTCCAGACCCCACTCTCCAGTCCCCATTCTCCATTCCCTGTCCCTCATCCCCCACGCCCGCTCCCCACCCTCGACACCGTCACCGGCTCCAGATATGCCTCCAGTCCCCAGCGACCGCCTTCGCGACCGATGCCCGACTGCTTGAGTCCGCCGAACGGGACCGCCGCGATCGCAGGAACCGGATCGTTGATGCCGATGATCCCCGAGTCGAGTCGGCTCGCGAGCCGCTCGAATCGACCGGGGTCGTTCGTGATCGCGTAACTCGCGAGGCCGTACTCGGTGTCGTTGGCGAGGGCGATGGCCTCCGCCTCGTCGTCGAAGGCCCGAACCGGGCACACCGGTCCGAATGTCTCCTCGGTCCAGCATCGCATGCCCGGCCCGCACCCGGTCAGCACCGTCGGCTCCGGGAATCGATCGACGCATCCGGCGATCCGTCGTCGCCCACCTCCGGTGACGATCGAGGCCCCCATCGACACCGCATCGTCGATGTGCTCCGCGACCTTCCGCATGGCCTGGTCGTCGATCAGCGGCCCGAGATCGACGTCGGGATCCTGGCCTCGTCCGGAGCGCAGCTCCGACACCGTGGTCGCGAGACGATCGACGAAGGCGTCGTGAATGCCGCGGGCCACCAGGAATCGGTTCGGGCACACGCATGTCTGCCCGCCGTTGCGGAACTTCGCGGCCACCGCGATCCGGACCGCCGCGTCGAGATCGGCGTCGTCGAAGACGAGGATCGGCGCGTGTCCGCCGAGTTCGAGGGAGAGCCGGACCAGCCGATCCGCCGCGCCCCGCATCAGGAGCCGTCCGACCTCGGTGCTGCCGGTGAAGGAGAGCTTGCGGAGTCGGGGATGCCTCAGCATCGCGTCCCCGATCGCGGGCGGATCGCCGGTCACGACACTCAGGACCCCGGCGGGCACGCCCGCCTCGACCGCGATTCGAGCACAGGCGATCGCGGAGAGAGGCGTCTGCTCCGCGGGCTTGACGACCTGCGGGCACCCCGCCGCGAGCGCCGGCGCGGTCTTCTTCGCCAGCATCGCGAGCGGAAAGTTCCACGGGGTGATCGCCGCGGAGACGCCGACCGGTCGGTGGCGGACGGTCACGCACTTGCCGAGGACCTCGACCGCCTCGTCGCGGAGCCGATCCGCGGCGTCGGCGGCCGCGGGAAAGAACGACGCGGCATACGCCACCTCCGCCCTCGCCTCCCGCATCGGCTTGCCGTTCTCTCGAACGATGATCGTCGCGAGTT
The DNA here is from genome assembly GCA_030432455.1 of Phycisphaerae bacterium. Taxonomy (GTDB): domain Bacteria; phylum Planctomycetota; class Phycisphaerae; order Phycisphaerales; family SM1A02. The sequence continues at coordinate 4,498 of JAUIHC010000080.1, forward strand.
CATCGGTCGCCGCCACCAGCATGTCGGCGATCCGCCTCAGGATCGTCGTGCGTTCGGGGATCGGCGTGGACTCCCAGTCGGCCCGCACCGCCTCGGCCGCGTCGAGGGCGCGGACGACCTCGGTCTCGCCGACCTTCGGCACCGCGGCCAGCAGGTCGTCGGTCGCGGGGTCGTGGACATCGAAGGTCGAGCCATCGTCCGCCTCACACCAGACGCCGGCGATCAGATTCCGGGTCTCCATGCTGGTTCCTCTCCGGGGTCCGGGTCTCTCCGGGGCTCGGGGTCGTCCGAAACCCCCGATGCTATAGGCGAGGGAGTTCGTGGAGTACACTCGGCGGAGTCGCTCCGGAGCTTCCCATATGGCCAAGGCCGTCGCCGATCCCGCCGAGATCCGTCGCTTCGCCCACGATCTCAAGCGGTTCAACACCGAGATCCAGGCCCAGATGCAGGGCATGAACGCCCGCATGGGCAGCCTCGCCCAGTCGTGGCGGGATCAGGAGCAGGCGAAGTTCCAGGAGGAGTTCGACGCCACCATGAAGACCCTGCAGCGATTCATGAAGGCGTCCGAGGTCCACATCCCGTTCCTGCTCCGCAAGGCCCAGCGGATCGAGGAGTACCTCCAGCAGCGGTAGCCCGTCCGGTCCCCGAATCACCCATGAGCCAGGAACGAGCCGACGTCAGGTCCATCGAGGTGATCGACCGGTTCCGCGCGACCCTCGCGGAGTTCGTCGACACGGGGCGTACCGCGCTGATCGAGGCGGAGAGCGATCTGGACCGCACCATCATGTGGCTCGACCGAGATCGCGTGCCTCACTGGATCCGTCAGATCCGTCGTCGGGAGGAACTGGTCACGCGGGCGAAGAGCGAGCTCTACCGGAAGCAGACGCAGCTGAGCGCGAAGGACGGTCGCCCGAGTGTCGTCGAGGAGCAGCAGAACCTCCGCCGGGCCACGGCCCGGCTCGAAGAGGCTCGGCGGCGACTGGAGACGACCCGCTCGTGGATGCGGCGTCTGGAACGGGAGCGGACGATGTACCGGGCCGCGGTGTCCGCATTCGCCGGGGTGGTCGAGGTCGATCTTCCCCACGCGATCGGACTGCTGCACCGCATGAGCGAGAATCTGGAGGCCTATGTCGGCATGGCCCCGCCCGACCTCGCCCGAGCCCTGTCGCCCCCCGAGGACGATTCGGCTTCGATGCGACGATCCGGATCGGATCGGACCGATGAGGAGGGGGACGACCGGTCGCACGATCCGGCAGGGACGGAAGAGAAGGAGCCCCGCCCGTGAGCATGACCTCGGCCAGACTTCGCATCCACGGCGAGTATCGCGATCTGATGCTCGCGTGGAGCCGCACGATCGAGCGATGGCGGGATCCCGTCGCCCGCGCCTTCGAGGAACGCCGACTCCGTCCCGTGGAGCCTCGCATCCGCTCGACCGTCTCCGCGATGGAGAAGATCGAGGCCCTCATCGACGCGGCCCGCCGCGAGTGCGGGGACGACTGATCGATGGACGATCACCCCGAGCGCGTGCACCCCGAGGCGGATGCGTCCCCGGCGGAGGGCCCGCCCGATCTTCTCGCCGTCATCGGTGCCGCTCGTCGGCGCCTGGACGCGCTGGCGATCTCGACGCGGCATGCCGCCGCCGAGACGGCCTCGAGCCTGGAGACCGCCCGGACCGCGGAACAGCGCCGCCACGACGAGCGCATGACCGCGATCGACGAGGCTCGCCGCACGACGATCGACGACGCTCGATCCGCGGCCGATCGCGAGGTGGCCGCGGCCGAGGAGGCTCGCGATCGCCGCCGCCGCGAGCTGGAGGTGCAGGCCGAGGAGATGCGGCGACGCATCCGTCGGAAGGCGGCCAGGAACCGATCCGCCGCGGAGACGGCCCTCGAGGAGGCGATCTGGCTCGCTGACAGCGTCTACGAGGGGAACGAGGGGCGGCCCCGCGAGGAGTTCGAGCGGACCCGGACCGAGATCGCGACGATCACGGGTGACCTCGACGACCTCGAGGACCGCATGCGTCGAGAGTCCAGGCGGTACCGACAGCCTCGGCCGCGGCCGATCGAACCCGATGCCGAGGCCCTTCGGGCGGCCGAGCGCCGACCGCTTCCGGTGATGCGGGCCGAGTTCGAGACGGCGACTCGATCGATGGAGTCCTTCCGACGCCTGAGGGTGCCGATGATCTTTCGAGGGCCGATCCTCGTGCTTCCGGCGGCGGGCTTCGGCGGGGCGGGACTCGGCATCGCGCACCTGACCGGACACGCGCTCGAGTCCGGGGCGGTCGCGGGGCTGGGCGCGTTCCTGCTCGTCGCCGTGGTGATCTACGGGGTGGCTCGGAAGCAGGTGGTGGCCGCCTGGCGCCCCTTCGACCGTTCGGCGGCGGTGATCCGCGCCGCGGCGGCCGCCGGGGAGGAGCAGGCGAGGACTCGTCGCGCGGAGGAGGAACGCCGGCTGGTCTCGACCCGCGACGAGGAGATCGAGGCGGCCCGCCGGAAGTACGAGCCGTTGGTCGGCATCGCGGCGGACAAGGCCACGGCCCGCCTCGAGGAGATCGATCGGCGACTGCCCCTGAATCTGAAGATGGCCGATCGTGATCGCGACGCCGCGATCGCCGAGGCTCGCCGACTGGAGACGGCGATCGTCGAGGACGCCGAGCGCACGCACGCCCGCGAACGGGACGCGGAGATCGATCGGCACGCCCGGACGGAGGCGGAACTCGACGCCGACGATCGGAACCGATGGGACGCGCTTGCCGCCTCGTGGCGAGGTGGCGTGCAGGTGGACGTCGAGCAGCTTCGTGAGATCGGTCGCGAGCTCCAGGAGCGATTCCCCGGCTTCTCGGATCCGTGGTGGCGATCGTGGCGTCCGGCGGAGGCGCCGCCGCCCGCGATCCGCCTTGGCCGACTCGAGTACGACCGGAACCGCGTCGAGGGCGGACTTCCCGACGGGGATCGGCTGCCGCTCGACGCCCCGACCGTGATCGAGGTCCCCGCGGTCGTCTCGCTCCCGTCCCGTGCAAGCCTGCAGATCGACTGCGAGCCGTCCGAGCGTGAGTCGGGACTGGCGCTCCTTCGAGCGACCATGCTTCGCCTGCTGGCGACGATCCCCCCCGGCAAGGCGAGGCTCACCATCGCGGACCCGATCGGCCTGGGACAGAACTTCGCCGGATTCATGCACCTCGAGGACGAGCTTCCCGGGCTCGTCGGCGAGCGGATCTGGACCGAGTCCCGCCAGATCGAACAGAAGCTCGCCGACATCAGCGAGCACATGGAGACGGTGATCCAGAAGTACCTGCGGAACGAGTTCGAGTCGATCGACGCCTACAACGAGGCGGCGGGCGAGATCGCCGAGCCCTACCGCTTCCTCGTGATCGCCGACTTTCCCGCGAACTTCAACGTGGAATCCGCACGCCGTCTCGCGAGCATCCTGCAGAGCGGTCCGCGATGCGGCGTCTTCACGCTGCTGCTTCGGGACCGCCGGCTCGAGATGCCCGAGCGGTTCGATCCGACCGACATCGATCGGCACGCGGTGACCATCCGGTCCCGGGACGGTCGGCTCGTCTTCGACGCCGAGGGTCTCGACGACCTGCCCTTCCGCCCCGATCCCGGGCCACCCGACGATCTCCTCATCGAGATGGCCCACCGCATCGGGGCCGCGGCCCGCGACGCCGGGCGGGTGGAGGTCCCGTTCGAGACGATCGCGCCGGCCGACGACGAGTTCTGGACCCGCTCGACCACCGGGAGCGTTCGGATCGCCCTCGGTCGCGCCGGCGCCACCCGACTGCAGGAACTCGAACTCGGTCGCGGCACCGCCCAGCATGCGCTGGTCGCGGGCCGAACCGGTTCGGGCAAGTCCACGCTGCTCCATGCGCTGGTCACCAACCTCGCCTGCTGGCACTCGCCGGACGAGATCGAGTTCTACCTCGTGGACTTCAAGAAGGGCGTGGAGTTCAAGACCTACGCCACGCATCGACTTCCCCACGCCCGCGCGGTCGCGGTGGAGAGCGATCGCGAGTTCGGTCTCTCGGTGCTCCAGCGGCTCGATCGCGTCCTCACCGAACGGGGCGAGCGGTTCCGTGACGTCGGGGTGCAGGACCTCGCGGGCTGGCGCTCGAAGCGGCCGGACGAGCCGATGCCGCGGGTGCTGCTGGTGGTGGACGAGTTCCAGGAGCTCTTCGTCGACGACGACAAGGTGAGTCAGGACGCGGGACTTCTGCTCGACCGGCTCGTGCGGCAGGGCCGGGCGTTCGGGATGCACATCCTCCTCGGGTCCCAGACGCTGGGCGGCGCCTACTCGCTCAACCGGGCGACCATGGGTCAGATGGGCATCCGCATCGCGCTGGCCTGCAACGAGCAGGACTCGATGCTCATCCTCTCCGACGACAACGTCGCGGCCCGTCTTCTCTCACGGCCGGGCGAGGCGATCTACAACGACCAGGGCGGACTGGTCGAGGGCAACAGCCCCTTCCAGGTCTGCTGGCTTCCCGACGAGGTCCGGGAGTCGTACCTGTCCAAGGTCGCCGAACTCGCTCGCGAGCGCGACGTCGCCGATCGGGATTGCGTCGTCTTCGAAGGGAACGCGCCCGCCCCGCTCGCGGGCAACCGCCCGCTTCGACACGCCATCGAGGAGACGCCCGCGGATCGTCCGGCCACCGTTCCGCTCTGGCTCGGCGCGAATGTGGTGATCGTGGGACAGGCGGACGAACACGCGCTCGGTCTGGTGACCGCGAGCGTCGTCGCCGCCGCCGCCGGCCATCGCCGGGACGCCTTCTCGGCGGTGGTTCTCGACGGCACCCCGGCGGACGATCCCAACGCGGGCCTGCTCGACGCGGTCGCCCGGCATCTGCCGCATCGCATCGAGCGACCCGGCTTCCGGGAGTCGGGCGACGCGGTGCTGGAGATCGGGCGGGAGCTCGCCCGCCGGGTCGAGGCGGGCGAGGTCGATGGTCCGACGATCCTGCTCGTCGTTCACGGGCTGCACCGGTTCCGCGTCCTGCGCCGGGCCGAGGACGACTACGGATTCTCGATGGACGACTCGCCGCCGACGCCGGACAAGGTCTTCGGGGCGATTCTCCGGGACGGTCCCGAGCACGGCGTCTTCACCATCGCCTGGGCCGACACGGTCGGCACCCTCGAACGCTGCGTGGATCGCCAGTCGATGCGATCGTTCGACCAGCGAGTGATGTTCCAGGTCGGTGCCACCGACTCCAGCACGCTGATCGACAGCCCGGCGGCCGCGAACCTCGGCCCGAATCGCGGACTGCTCTTCCGCGACGATCGCGGCACGATCGAGAAGTTCCGTCCGTGGTCGCTCCCGTCGGAGTCCTGGCTCGCGGGCATCGGGCGACTGCTCGGCGACCGCGAAGGCTGAGCTCGCCGCGCTCCGACTCGATCAGGCTCCCCCGCCGAGCGATCGCCAGGTGGACTTCAGCACCGCCGGAGACACGCGGCTCGCAGTGCCGAGTTCCTGCGCGAAGAGGTGGACGCGGTACTCCTCGAGCAGCCAGCCGAAGGCGTCCACCTGCGGATCGAGCCGGCCGATCGACTGCAGCTTCGCCACCCGCTCGGCGTGCAGGCGTCGCCACCCCTCGAACTCCTCGCGACGGCTGCGATCGCGGTCGAGTCCACTTCCGCGAAGCCGATC
>JAUIHC010000081.1 GCA_030432455.1 Phycisphaerae bacterium
GATCCGACTCTACCGGGGCCCGTCGGGCGGGTTCGCTCGTGGCGGAGTGGAATCGGGTGGCACCGGGTGGACCGGCCGCTCGGAGCCGCGGCCGACGTCACCCGTGGACGCCGATCCCGAGTATCTTCCCGTGGGAGGCCGTCGGTTTTTGGCGGTCCTCGGTCTGGACGAAGGAGTGGCGATTCGTGCTCGAAGGGCGGTCGTCTGACGACGGAAGACTGATTCCGACTCAAGGCGAGTGCCCGTCCGTTGACGGCACGATGGAGGTCCAGACATGTTCAAGCAGCAAATGGTGTCCGCGATGCCCCTGTTCGGCGTCGTCGCGATGGTGTTGACGATGGGAGGATGTCAGTCCGGTCCGACGCGGAACGCCGACGCGTCCGCCCGTTCGGAGCCTCCGCGAGTGGCGGAAGATGGCGGCCAGGAGGAGGTCGGCGCGGACGCTCCGAACATGCCCTCGGCCGGGGAGGAGACATCCGAGGGCGATGTCGCGATCGACGCGATCGAGGTCGAGGTCGCGGTGATGGACGCCCCGGCCGATCCGGATGCCGAGGCATCCGACGAGATGGAGACGACGCCCGACGCGGCCGTCGCATCCGAAGGGGACGACCCGTTGGTGATCGAGGTCGAGGTGGTCGAGAGCCCCGACACGATCGAGCCCACCGGCGCCGAGGGGGGCGAGCCTGCCGAGGCCATCGACCCCATTGAAGAGCCGGTCGTCGAAGAGGTCATCGTCGACGAGCCGGTCGTCGAAGAGGTCATCGTCGTCGTCGACGAGCCTTCCGTCGAGGAAGTGCAGTCGGAGCCGGTGGTTCACGAGCCTCTGCCCGAGGGCGACTTCGTCCACACCCTGGCGGCCGACGATCCGGAACTGGGTCGGAAGCTCCTCGAGCGACTCGCCGCGGGCGACGGGGCCGATTCCTTCGAGACCGCGCTGGCGGCAGGGGCCGTCGAGCAGGTTCGGCGAGGCGTCGAGGACGCGGAGCCGTTCCGCACGGTTCGGCTTCACCGCATCAACCTCGCATCCGATCAGGTGTTGCCCATTCCTTCCGCCGGCGCCGGCACGGAGGTGCTGCTCGCGGTGTCGGCGCCCGGAGCGCCCAGAATCGTCGGTACGGGCAACGCGGGCCGGTCGGTGTGGAAGGGCGTTCGGTCCTTCGAAGCCCCGTCGGGGCGGCCCTTGCTGATCTGGGACCGCGCCGCCCGGCGAGACGGGTGGGCAGGCTGGTTCATCGTGCTCGCCCGGTGACGGCCGCGCGACATCCGACTGCAGACGCACGGGACGCCGGCATCGTTGGATGCCGGCGTCCCGCGTTCTTCGTGCAGGGATGTCGATGCCTCAGCACATCTCGACGAGCATGCTGACCGCGTTGCCGCCGCCGAGGCAGAGGCTCGCGATGCCGCGCTTGCCGCCGGTGCGCTTGAGCTGGTGGATGAGCGTGGTCAGCACGCGGGCGCCGCTCGCGCCGATCGGATGTCCGAGGGCGATGCCGCCGCCGCAGATGTTGAGCTTCTCCTCCGGCACGCCGAGGTGCTTGATGTCCGCGAGCACCTGCGCCGCGAACGCCTCGTTGATCTCGAAGAGGTCGATGTCGGCGACGGTGAGGCCGTTCTTCTTGAGCATCGCGTCGATGCCGACCGCCGGAGCGAAGAAGAGCTCCTTCGGCGGAACGCCCGCGGTGTTGTAGTCGACGATCGTCGCGAGCGGCGTGGCGCCCAGCTCGGCGGCCTTCGCCGTGCTCGTGACGACCACCGCGGCGGCGCCGTCGGAGATCTGGCTCGCGTTGCCTGCGGTGACCGAGCCGTCCTTCTGGAACGCGGGGCGGAGCTTGCCGAGGGCGTCGGGGGTCGAACCGGCGCGGAAGCCCTCGTCCTGCTCGACACCCGCCTTCGCCTTGCACTGTTCGGCCGACATCGGGACGACCTCGCTCGCGAAGAACCCGTTCGCCCACGCCGCCTCGGCGCGGTTGTGGCTCTGGGCGCTGAAGCGGTCCTGCTCCTCGCGGCTCACGGTGTGGGCGTCGGCGATCCACTCGGCCGCGTTGCCCATCGGCCAGTTCTCGAACGCACAGGTCAGGCCGTCGAAGGCCATGTGGTCGTTCATCGTGGTGGGGCCGTACTTCACGCCGTCGCGGACCCAGGCGAAGTGGGGGGCCCGGTCCATGTTCTCCATCCCGCCCGCGACCGCGGCCGAGATGTCACCCGCCTTGATCGCCCGCGCCGCCTGCATCACGGCTTCGAGTCCCGAGCCGCAGACCTTGTTGACGGTGACCGCGGTGACGGTCGCGGGGATGCCCGCCTTGAGGGCGGCCTGCCGCGCGGGGTTCTGCCCGACGCCCGCCTGCAGGACGCAGCCCATGAAGACCTCCTCGACCGCGTCGGCCGAGACGCCCGCATCCGCGAGGGCGGCCTCGATCGCGATGGCGCCGAGCTCCGGCGACGGCACCCGGCTCAGACCACCGAGAAAGCGGCCGATCGGCGTGCGGCGGGCGGCGAGAATGACGGGCGTGGTCGCGTCGCTGGACATGGAGAGGGTCCCGGGGACTGGAGTGAGGTGTCGGGTGAGAGCCGCCGCCGAGGGGCCTCGGGGCGGGGCGGACATGATATCCGGGATGGTGGCGTCGCCCGCCGGGGCGAAGCCCGCGGAAAACCCACGGGAAACGGGCGTTCACCGCATCGATCGGGTCATCCGCAGACCCCGGCGTCGCCGATACTTCCCGCATGAGCCACTCCGATCTCGTGCAGGACAACCTCGTCAGTCTCCAGACCCATGTCCTGGCCGAGGAGGCCCGGCACCCCGGGGCCGAGGGTGACCTCTCGTGGATCATCTCGGCGATCTCCCTGAGCGGAAAGACCATCGCGAACAAGGTCCGCCGCGCCCGGCTCGACGACGTCCTCGGCGCTCACGGCACCGAGAACGTGCAGGGCGAACAGCAGCTCCGCATGGATGTCATCGCCAACGAGATCATCATGCGATGTCTCGGTGACCGCGCGTCGATCGCGGTGCTCGCGAGCGAGGAGGACGAGGAGCCTCGCATCCTCCGCAAGTCGAACGAAGGCGGGAAGTACTGCGTGCTCTTCGATCCGCTCGACGGGTCGAGCAACCTCGACAGCGCGGTCGGCGTCGGCACGATCTTCTCGGTCACCCGCAACGACGCGAACGAACCCGACGGCGAACGCACGGTCTGCCGCCCCGGCACCGAGCAGGTCGCCGCGGGATACATCCTGTACGGCTCGAGCACGATCATGTGCCTCACGACCGGCAACGGCCTGGACATGTTCGTCCTCGATCAGGCGATCGGCTCGTTCCTGCGGGTGCGCACGGGCCTGAAGATGCCCGAGCGCGGGGCGATCTACTCGGTGAACGAGGCCAACGCATCGAGCTTCCCCGAGGGATACCAGCGCTACCTGGCCGACGCGCACGCGAGCGGGTACGCCAGTCGGTACATCGGCTCGATGGTCGCCGACGTGCATCGCACGCTGATCCGCGGCGGCGTCTTCCTCTACCCCCCGACGCAGAAGAACCCGACCGGCAAACTACGGCTGCTGTACGAGGCGAACCCGATGGCGATGCTCATCGAGCAGGCCGGGGGCCTCGCCTTCAGCGGTGACCGCCGCACGATGGACATCCACCCCGACCGGCTCCACCAGCGCGTGCCCGTGGTGCTCGGCTCGAGAAGCGAAGTCGAGCGCGTGCAGTCGTTCCTCTGAGGGGTGAACCACAGAGCCGTGCCAGGGCTCGACAAGGCACGGATTTCAACATACAAGGCACAGAGGACACAAAGGGGAATGAAGCTGCTTGAACACGATGCGGCCTTCCACACACCGTGTTCAAGCATGCACCAATCCCAACCTCTGTGTCCTCTGTGCCTCTGTGGTTGTCCACCTACCGAGGCGTGGTCGGCACGACCGACTACTCGAACCGACCGTGGCTCTTGATCGCGAAGTCGTTCATCGACTTGAGCTCGGCCGCCGAGAGTCGGTCCACGAAGCGGAACCGTTCGATGACGGGCTTCGGGTCGTCCAGTGCGAGCGTGCCGAGGACCTCGGCCTTGTTGGCGAGGATGCCGTCGAGGTCGCAGGTCGTGTTGCGGGCGTGGCCCGAGGGATACATGACCAGGCCCGAGTCGAGCGTGCGGCCGTCGGTCGTCTCGATGACGACCGAGGTCGGGATGCCGTCGGGGTAGCGGTCGTCGTACTCCTTGCCGCCGTGGGTGAACTCGATCTTCTCCATGATCGCCCGGGTCTCGGGGCGGAAGATCGCGGTCGCATCGAACTCGTACGGCGTGAGGATGAGGGTCTTCCACATCGCGTCGTTGCCGTCGGCGATGCGACCGGTGCCCGCGGCTCCGGCCTGATCGATCGCCTTCTGCAGCAGGGTCGAGACGATGTACGCCATCGAGTGGTCGGCGCTCTGGCGGGTCTTCGGATCGCGCTTCGCCGGGTCGCCGATGATGCCGAACGCGGGCTCGTACGCGACGATCCGGATGGTCTTGATGAGGTCGGGGTTCTCGAGCAGGTCGGGGTTCTGCGACACGAGGTCGATCATGCCCTGCAGGGCGCCCGCGGACTGGTGCTCGTAGAGACCGAGCTTGAAGTGCATGCCCATGACCGCGAAGTCGTCGCCGGAATGGCTGAGCACGAGGTCGAACGGCGAGTCGCCGTTGGTCGGCTCGAACTGCCGCCAGATCGCCTCGGGATTGCGGAAGATGTCGCGGGGGCCGAGGAAGCCCTTCATCGACCGCATCATCGCGAGCACCGCGACCTCGGTCGAGATCGCCGCCGACGCGCCCTTCGAGTCGGAGAGCTGCTTGCCCGCCCGGATCGCCCGCCACGGGATGAAGTGCGCGACGGTCATGCCGATCGCCGACTCGATCTGATCCGCGGTCGCGCCGAGCATCGCGCCGTACACCGCGGCGGACGCGATCGCGCCGTGCACCACGTGGTCGATCTTGTAGGTCTTGAGGCTGAAGACCTCGGCGAGGCGGCCGCGGATCTCGTCGTGCAGGATCATGCCGCGGAGGGCGTACGCACCGTCACGACCGGCGAGTTGCGCCGCCGCGATCGGCACCGCGTAGAAGTCGTTGTGACCGAACTCGCCAGCCGTATGACCGAGCGCCGGGTTGTAGCCGAAGTTGGTGCCGTTGGAGTCCCACTCGCGGACCGCCGAGCAGTTGGCGACGATCGCCTTCTCGGGGCAGACCGGCGTGGTCGAGCCGAACACCGTGACGCCTCCGGTCGCCCGCGGATACTCCGCCGCCTCCTCGCGAAGCACGAGCGGGGCGTTGGTGCCGAGGGCGATCGCGGAGAGCCCGCACACCGCGGCGTCGGCGAAGAACTGGCGGGTCTTGTCCAGCACCGCTTCCGACGGCGCCCCGAAGTCACCGTTCATGAACCCGATCGCAAACTCGGCGATCCCGAGGGCCTGGTTGGTGTCGCGGGCGAGGACGGTCGCGGTGGCGGGGTCGGCGGTGGCGGGACTGGCGGGACTGGCTGTCATGGGGGCGGGGCTCGAGAGAGTGGAGGGTTGAATGTGGTGAAGAGCGGGGCGTGATGGCGGGCTCTGGCGGATGGAGTTCGCCGCCGCCGGGGGGGGCATGGTATCGGGATTCGACGTGGCGATCGCCGAGGGGTATCCGGTCGAAACGCCAGGGATTCCCGAGCGTGATTCCGGCGGGATCCGCTACTCTGACCGCTGTCGCGGCCGGGGAGGTCGCGGCGATCGACGAACGAGTCCGACGACGAAGGACGACGAGAAGAAGGCGACGAGCCACCACGACCGCGCCCGGGGGCCGCGGACTGTGGTGCCGATGTGGACAGGACGAGAGAGGACGACGAAGAGATGCCCCCGATTCGACACCTGAAGACCGGAGTTCTATCGATGCTGCGATCCACCGTGGCCGCCCTTGCAGGCGGCGTGATGCTGTGCGCCTCCGGCGCCCTCGCCGATGTCCTCACCGTCGCCGTTGATGGCAGTGGTGACTACACCCGCATTCAGGACGCGATCGACGCGTCGGCTGATGGGGATGAGATTCGCGTCGCGGATGGAACCTATATGGAACGGCTATCGATCGTCGGAAAGTCGATTGCCGTGGTCGGGCGGTCCGACGATCCGAGCGTGATTATCGATGCAGAGGAATTGGGACGCGTTCTGCATGTTCGGGACGTTCAGAAGGGGCAATGTCATCTCGAAGGTCTTGTCTTCACCGGTGGTAGGGCATCGGATCATGGCAGTGGGATTGGGGTGGAGAACTCTCGAATTCGCGTCGAGGCCTGTTGGATTCGGAACAACACCACCCACAAGACGGTGGGTTGCGCCTGGTGTACCGGCAACCGCGTCCGGGGCGGAGGGATGGCCATCTTCGGGGGCACGATGGCGGAGATCGTGGGGAGCACGTTCGAGGAGAATGTGATTCAGTTGTCTCTCGTCGCCTACGGGGCCAACGGGCAGGCTCGCGGTGGTGGTCTCTATGTCGAGAACGCGTCCGCCTCGATCGAATCATGCCGCTTCGTGTCGAACGATGCGATCGCGGAGGACTATCCACCCAACTGTGCGAACTGCAACTGGCCGGCGACGGGAGTCGGCGGCGCCATCTGTGTGAGTGTGGGCGGGCAGGTGTCGTTGGAGGGATGTGAAGTCCTCGACTCCGAGATATGGGGGCACAAGGCATCGTGGGGGCTCGGCGCAGGCATCGCAGTCATGGGTGGCACGGCGACGGTGTCCGACTCTCTGCTGAGGGGTAACCGCTCCTCGATCCCGCCAAACTGCAACTGTGGTCCGGAGAAGAACTGGGGCGGCGCGTTCTACGTCGATGAAGGTGGTTCGCTCCTCTTCACGGGCTGCGACATCGCATCGAATGTTGTCTCTGGAACCGGCAACGACCTTGGAAGCGTGCTGTGCGTCGCGGATGGGAGCGCGCAGTTGGCGGCCAACACGATGTGTGCCAACGAGGGGGTTGCCTTCGAGGGAGAGTGGATCGATCTCGGTGGAAATGTCATGACGGCGATCTGCTGCGAGGACGGGGACGAGGTCGACTCCGATAGGGATGGCACCTGCGATGTCGCCGATGAATGTCCCTTCGACCCCGGGAAGGTGGCTCCGGGAGTCTGCGGATGCGGCATCCCCGATATCGACAGTGATGGCGACGGGACCTTGGACTGCCACGACCTCTGCCCGTTCGACCCGACGAGACTTGAGCCCACACCCTGTGGATGCGGATCCGCAGCCTCGTCGGATCTCAATGGTGACCTAGTGGTGGATTCCGCCGATCTAGGCATTCTGCTCGCTTTCTGGTCCGACCCGACGTCCTACCCCCAGGCTGACCTCGACTTCGATGGTCTGATCGGCTCGTCGGATCTTGGGCTCCTGCTGAGCCACTGGGGACCGTGTCGGTGACGTCTCTCGGCCTCGTGTGGCGGCTTACTCGGGGGATTGGGCTTGGCCCGATGGTTGTCGTCGATTCGGTTCGTCTCAAGATCTTCTGACGGGTCACAGGCATTCGGCGGGGCCTTGGCCAGCATCCGCGTCAGTTCCTGAGCCCCTCTCTCATGTCACCGGCCTCTCCCGGTGACATAATGAAGCCACGCCCGGCGCGACCTTGCGGTCCGTCGGGCGTGGTGCCTCTCTGGAGCCTGTCAGCCGTGGCCTCGACCCCGCCGTCTTCTCCGTCCTCGCCGTCCTCCGCGGCCGCCCCCTCCCTCGCCGCCCGCCGTCGTCGCGAACTGCTTCGCGAATGGCCGGTGGCCCTTGCCTACCTGTCGCTGTTCGTCGCCCTGACGGTGGGGGCGTCGTGGTTCTCGCCGCCGGACGGGGGGGCGATTCCAGTCTCGACCGCGTGGACCTGCTTCGCGTGGCTCTTCGTGGTCGGCTTGTTCGCCGCCTTCAGCGTGGTGCATCACGCCGAGTGCCTGGCGGTCAAGCTTGGCGAGCCGTACGGCACGATGGTGCTCACGCTCTCGGTCATCGGACTCGAGGTGCTCATGATCGCGACCGTCATGCTCACCAAGGGCGAGAACCCGGTCATGGCCCGCGACACCATGAACGGCGTGCTCATGATCGTGCTCAACGGGCTCTTCGGACTCGCGATCATCGTGGGGGCGTTCCGGCACCGGCTTCAGAACTTCAATCTCAAGAGCAGCGAGACCTACATCGGGGGCATCGCGGTGCTTGCCGGGCTGGGTCTGGTGCTGCCCCGGTTCGTCACCGAGGGGTCGATCGGGATCTTCGAGGTCTTTCTGATCGTCGCGTGCCTCGGCGTCTACGGCGTCTTCCTGCGGATCCAGACCGTCGAGCATCGCGGGTTCTTCGAGTACGTCCACGAAGATGGATCGGAGGAGGCGCACCATCACGCGGACTCACCGTTCGGCGTCGGCTACCACGTCGGCATGCTGATTGCCACGCTGGTACCGCTGGTCGTGCTGGCGAAGAAGCTCTCGGTGGTGCTCGACGTCGGTCTGCTCTCGATCGGCTTCCCCGACGCCTTCGCCGGTCTCGTGGTCGCGATCCTGATCCTCGCGCCGGAAGGTCTCGCCGCGATCGTCGCCGCCCGCAACGACAACCTGCAGCGGGCGGTCAACATCTGCCTGGGCTCGGCGCTGGCGACGATCGGACTCACGATCCCGACGGTGCTGGTGGTGGCGTGGATCGCGGGTCAGCAGATCGAACTCGGACTCGAACCCGCCGACATGGTGCTGCTGATCTCGACCCTGCTGCTGCTGACCGTCAACCTCGTCCGCGGCGAGTCGAACATCATGAAGGGCGTCCTGCACCTGGTGCTCTTCGCGGCCTTCGTGGTGTTCGTCTTCGTGTGAGTCGTCTGGTCACCACGGAGGACACGGAGGACACGGAGGGCCACGGAGCTCTTGAATTGGGGCAGGCTTGAACACGGTGTCGGATGGGGTCGAGCGTACCGACCCATGCCGAATGGCTCGACATGACACGCCGTCTTCAAGCATGCACCACGCCGCCCCCTCCGTGGCCCTCCGTGGTGAACATCTTCCTACAGCGGCTTCTTCACAAAGAGCGTCGCGCCCGCTGGGAAGTTGCCGTCGGGGACGTCGTAGCCGAGGCTTCGGTAGAGCGTGAGGGCGGGGTGGTTGTCGGTGTTGACTTCCAGCGTCATCTTGCCGCAGCCGAGGGCGCGGGCGTGGTCTTCGGCGGCGTGCATGAGGCGACGCGCGATGCCGCGGCCGCGGGCGTGCTCGGCGACGAAGACGTCGTGGATGTTGCACGAGTCGAGGGCGGTGAAACTCGAGAGGTTGCGCTGCGCGAGCAGCACCGCGACCGCGGTTCTCGGCTCACCGGTCTCGGCGAGCAGCACGAAGGACGCGCGGCGACGCAGGTGATCCCCGAGCGACTCGCGGGCGTGCCAGGCGGGGATGTTGCCGTCCTCGGCGCCGAAGGCGGCGACGAGGTCGGCGATCGCGGCGAGGTCGCGACGGTGGCCGAGGTCGGCGCGGCGGATGCGGAGATCGCTGGTCATTCGGCGTGCTCCAGGATGCGATCACTCGACCGTCGCCACGACCCGCACTCGGGACAGCGACGCGATTCGATCGCGGCGCAGTCGTGGCCGCAGTTGAGGCAGATCGGAGGAAGATCGCCGCTGGAGGCCTCCTCGATCGCGGTCCGGATCCGATGTCGCATCTGGACGATCGTGGCCGCGTGCATGACCAGCGCGAACGCGACCGTCGCCACCACCATCAGGACGGCCCCGAGGAGGCCGGAGAGTCGCTGGGCGAGCCCGCCCCCGTGCAACAGCAGGAAGAGCAGGGCGGCGAGAAAGATCCCGCGGCTGAGGTTGAACGACCAGAGCCGCAGAGGCCCCGGCGCGTCGCACGACTTCATGAGTGCCCGTCGCTCGTCGGCGGACAGCGACGAGAGTTCAGGAAGCCCGGCGATGGTCGAAGGAATCCGCATCACGATCCGCCCAGCCTACCCCCGACCATCCACGGCAACGACCACCACCACTACTACTACTACTACTACTACTACTACTACTACTACTACTACTACTACTACTACTACTTCTTCTTCAACACCGACCGGATCTCCGGGTCGCTCACCGGGCTGCTGGTGATGCCGACCGAGG
>JAUIHC010000565.1 GCA_030432455.1 Phycisphaerae bacterium
GGCCGACGGCGTCGATGTGAAGGCGGAGCCGAGCGTCGTGAACGACGCCTTCGCGAAGGCCGTACGGCAGGCGGGACTCGAGTTGCACGTCTGGACGGTGAACGACGCGGCCCTCGCCCGGAAGATGGCCGAGGTCGGCGTCGATTCGATCACCACCGATCGTCCCCGCGAGATCCGCAAGGCCCTCGGCGATCCGCAGTGACGCGTCGATCCGGGCTCGGTGTTGCCAATCGCCATCGTCTCGGCGAACATCGTCACCGATGAGTCTCCCAGCGGCCCAATCCGACCTCCCGACCATCGGCGTGGTGATCCCGGCCCATCACGCCGCCCAGACGATCGCGGCGACGCTCGACGCCGTCGCCGGTCAGACCGTCCAGCCGACCCGGGTCGTCGTGGTGCTCGACGGACCCGATCCCGAGACGGAAGCGATCGTTCGGGCGCACCGCTCGGCCCCCGCGTGCCTCGTGCTGCCTCGGAACACCGGTGGACCGGGCACGCCGCGGAATGTCGGCGCGGCCTGGTTGATGGAACGGGGAGCGCTCGACGCGATCTGGTTCCTCGACGCCGACGACGTCCCCGAGCCCGGATTCATCGCGGTCGTGCGCGAGGTCCTGAAGGCACATCCCGACGCGGACTTCGTTGCCACCGACTTTCGTCGCTGGTACGAAGGAGATCCTCATCCGGAGGCCGAAGGTGGTCCGGTCGGATCGCCGTCGGCGGTGGCCCTCGACTGGTATCTCGGCCACACCGGCCGGATCCTGCCGAGCTTCTCGGTGGTGCGGGCGCGTGCCGCGGGAGCGGTGCGGGCGGACGGCCGGTTCTTCGACGGGACCCTGCGGATCAATCAGGACTACGACCTGTTCGTCCGACTGCTGCATCTCGGCCGCGGCGTCCGACTCGACTGGTCGGGCGGCATGTACCGGATGCATGCCAGAGGCATCTCGGCCAACGGACCGGACCTGTGGCTCTGCCGCATGGTCACCAACGAGTCGCTCGCCTGCTGGTTCGACTCACGAGGCGAATCGGGCCTGGCTCGACGACTCGATCGGGCGGCGAGCAGTGCGCTGCGGACCGCCGTTCGACATCTCTGGCGGCGAGCCCGGGCTGGTGACCGGGTCCTGGCGTTGCGACTGCTGTTTGACGATCTGGCGGCGACTCGAGATCCGAAGTCGCTGTTCCTGCTCGTCCTGCTGCCGCTCGGTCTCGACCGTCGCGGACGACGGGTCCGGCTCGGTGACGCTCGACTGTCGCCGGTCTGACGACGGTGTCGAGCGACACGACGCGGCCCCGGACAGCGGGGCTGTCCGGGGCCGCGTGGACGGGGACGTCGGATCGTGTGTCTAGGCGGTCTGCGTCTTCCTGCCCGCCTCGATGCGGGCCTTTGCGAAGGCGACGGCCGCGTCGTACGCACTCGCGTGGCTCGCGGTGTCCGCCAGGACGGTGGCGGTGGTCCGCTCGATCTCCGCGACCTTCTCGTCGATCTCGGCGGCCGTCAGTCCGAGGTAGAGGCCCGCGAGGTGGATCACGCCACCGGCGTTGGCGATGAAGTCGGGGGCGTAGACCACGCCCTTGTCCTTCAGGAGCTGCCCGTCGGATTCGGGGTCGGCGAGGATGTTGTTCGCGGTGCCGCAGACGATCGGCGCCTTCAGCGTCTCGATGTTGCGAGCGTTCAGGACGGCGCCGAGTGCGCACGGGGCGACGATGTCCACGCCGTCGAGCGTGAAGAGATCCTGATCGTCGGCGAGCACGCGGACGCCGAGCTCCTCGGTGGCCCGCTTGATCGCGGTCGGATTGACGTCGGTGGCGATGACGTCGCCGCCCGCCTCGCGGATGAACTTCGCGAGCTTGTAGCCCGTCGCGCCGAGGCCCTGGATCGCCACGGTGA
>JAUIHC010000566.1 GCA_030432455.1 Phycisphaerae bacterium
ATCGGCGTGGTCGGTCTCAGTCCCTTTCCGATCTCTATCATCCTCGACATGTCGAACGACCCCGTCACTCGGTCTCGCAATCGATTCGATGCCATCGTCGCCGCAGCCCGGTCGATTCAAGCTGCGATTCGGGCGGCGCTCCAGGACAGGATCCCGCCCGGTGCCTCGGTACGGGCCGTCGCCCGCCGGCTGGACATCGGTCCCTACCTCGCCTGGAAGATGCTGGGGATGATCCGGTCCGATGACATCCATGAGATCATCGGAGGGATTCCAGGCACCCGTGGCTGCCGGTCGCTAAGCGACTCCATCCGCAGGACATTCGGCGACGAGCACGCGGCCGATCGAGTGACTCAGGCGTTCGAGAGGTATCGAGAACTGATCGCAGACCTGGATTACGATCAGCAGGAGCTGGCGATCATGCTCAGTCACGATCAGGGCACGCGGCTTGGCTCCACTCAGGCTGAGGCAACCGCCGCGAAGGTGGTGGAGCACTACTCCCTGCTTCGCGGCTATCGGATCGAGCTCGCGCTCGGCGGGACGCTCGCCCTTCCCTCGGCCAATCACCCCGGTCGGTTCGATGCCGTGCACTACGAACTGCTGCACGGAATCAGCCGTCTGCGACCGGGGAAGCCCATCCTGGTGCACACCCGCAACACCGTCTACGACGAACGACAGCACGATCGTTCGGACATCGGCGCCGACCTCGTTGCGTCGGCGAGCACGCCGGATCTCGATGATGAGGAGATCGTGGTCACCCGGACCGACACCACCATGGCCGTCCATCTCGATCTGAGCCCGGATCGGATCGAGCCGGTCACGGTGGGATTCCTTCAGGTCGTGCCGAACATGGGCTCGATCCTCGCCCCGAAGGATCGGATTCGGCCGCGGAAGCGGTGGTTCGACAACTCGGCCTTCCCGGTCCGCAAGGTCATGGTCGAGTACCTCCAACCCGCTGCGGTTCCCGGCCCGACCGACGCGATCGCGAACTCGGAATTCATGTCGCCCGGTGGACCGACGTCGAGCATCTCCTCGAACGGTGATCAGGTTCCCATCCCGACCCCGGTGTCGTGGCACAAGACCCCCGACCTCACGGACCACATGGCTTCGGTGGCACCCTTTTATCGCGAGCTGCTGACCACGGCACTCTCCGGCACCGGGATCGCATTGGACGACCTGCGCTGCGTCCGCGCCGAACAGGCCTTTCCCTTGCCGTCCACCGTGGTCACCCTGATCGTGTATCCGGCGACCGACGCCGACGTCGTGGACTCGTCGGATCGGTGACGGTCAGTCGTCCGCGGGCGCGGCGGCAACGACCTGGTCGTCCGCGGGCGGCACCAGTTCGGGATCCACGCCCTTCGACGCCTTCGAGACGAGGAAGAGCGCCACGGTCGAGATGATCGCCACGCCGATCAGGTTGAGCACGAAGCCCTCGCGGGCCATCAGCTTGATCGACACCTCGTCGGTGCCGTAGACCGCCGCGTTCGGTGCCGTCGCGACCGGCAGCATGAACGCACAACTCGCGCTCATCGCGGCGGGGGCCATCAGGATCGCGGGATCGACGCCGATCGCGAGCGCGGTCGAGCCGAGGATCGGCATGAGCAGCGCGGTGAGCGCGGTGTTGCTGGTGACCTCGGTCAGGAAGGTCGTCGCGAGACACACCGCCAGCACCAGCAGCGGCACCGGGACATCGCCGAGCAGGGCAAGTTGGGCCGCGAGGATGGCGCTGAGCCCGGTCTCGCGGAACGCATCCGCGAGCGCGATGCCGCCGCCGAAGAGCAGCAGCACGCCCCACGGAATGGTCTTCGCGTGCGCCCAGTCGAGCAGGCGGCCGCCCGGTCGATCGCCGTCGGGGATCGCGAAGAGCGCGACGACCACGAGCGCCGC
>JAUIHC010000567.1 GCA_030432455.1 Phycisphaerae bacterium
TGAGGGCGTGTCGATCCCGCCAGACGCCCGCGTCGTCGGGACCTCGATGGCGGAGACGGTCGCGAAGCAGCGCGAAGGTCGCGTCGTCGAGTCCGGGTGACCCGTCGCCGGGCGAGAAGATGGCGAAGATGCCGCACACGATCGATTCCGGAAACGGAAGAAGCCGGGCCTGCCGCCCCGGCTTCTGTCGGCGTTCGGGCGTGGTCCCCTGCAGGAAGCGAGGACGCGGTTCGTGCCTACTTCGTCCCCGTCGGTCCGCCGCCGTCGAGGTACTTCTCGCGCACCGCCTGCTCCAGATCGACCTCGCAGACATTGGCGAGCGTCGTCAGCCAGGCGAGGACATCGGCGAACTCCTCTCGCAGGTTCGTCTCGTCGCCGTCCCCGCGTTCCCGGTGACCAAGCGCCTCGGCGAGTTCCCCGATCTCCTCGCTGAACCAGAGGAAGGTGCCGGGAACGCCTCGAGCGGCATCGGTGGCGTGGTATCGATCGTGGATGAGCTTCTGGAAGTCGGCGAGGCGCATGCGGGCGAGGTTCCGAGGGGATGTGGATCAAACGGCGGACCCCGGGCGACCCGAGGCATCTCCGCATACTCTCACGAAAGTTCCTCGCCGGGGCCGAACGTCGCCCCTGCCGCCCCCCCTTCGTCGCTCGGATCTCCCACCCGACATGGCCAACCGCCCTCCCAAGCGTTCCGATGCCCCACGGCTGTTCGAGGATCTCGACCCCGAGGGGCCGACCGAGGACGCGACCGACGAGTCTGGGGGGCTCGAGCGGTTGGTCACCAGGGTCAGCGTCCGACCGAAGGGCTGGGCGATGAAGTGGCGGCCCGACGAGTCACGCACGCTGGTCGAGGGCGAGGTCGATCGCCATCCTGCCCGGTCGAGTTCGGCGGAGGCGACCGCCCCCGCCGAACCGAGCACGCGGGAGTCGGTCTCGGAGTCGATCGGCGAGACCGAGGCACCGTTCGAGACCCCGGTGATCGCACCCGTGCTCCCCGATGCCGACGACGAGTCGGCGGCCTCGCCCCAGCCGGTCCTGACCAGCCGAACATGGGACGCGACGGCCGCGTCCGCCACGCGGCACCCGCAGACGCCCGGGACGCCTCCCCCCGCGGCCAAGACGTCCGCGTCGTCCCGATCGCACCCGACGCCGACCATCGTTCGGCGACCGCGGCCGTGGGTTGCGGCGGGTTGGCCGATCGCGGGGCTGCTCGCCGCCCTCTGGTCCGGCTCGATGCTGATGTCCGGAGCCGACGACACCCCGATGGCGACCTCCATGTCGCCGGTGTTGGGCCGTCCGACCGAGGCGGAGGTGTTCGAGGCCGACCTGCTCCGATCGGAACTCGCGTCGATGCGCGACGAGCGGTCTCGACTGATGGGCGAGATCGACGCGGCGTACATCCTGCTGGAGGACCATCGACGGCTCACTCGGGAACTGCAGGACTCGATGGCGACCAACCGGGGGGCCTCGATCGAGGTGGACGCCCTCGCCGCGGATCTTCGACGCTGGCAGCGGCGACACGAGGTCGCTCTGGCTCGACTGCACGAGATGGAGCAGGAGCTCGTGCTCGCGGACGACCGGGAAGCCGAGCTCGTGGCGGAGATCGAAGGGCTCCGCGTCAGCCTCGACGCCCCGGGTGGGACCGACTAGAATCCGCGTCCGGCCTGATCGGCCGGACGACATTCGTTCCTGTCCTTGTAGCTCAATTGGATAGAGCGCTGCCCTCCGAAGGCAGAGGTTGGAGGTTCGAGCCCTCCCAAGGACGTTTGACGCCGCGTTCCGCTCTTCGAGCGACGCGGCGTCTTCTCGTCCTTGCCGCGGGCTCCGCCCGCGTGGCGGCTCACGCCGCCGGAGGTCTGCGATCTCGCCCTGCGGGCTCGATT
>JAUIHC010000568.1 GCA_030432455.1 Phycisphaerae bacterium
ATGCGGGAGCGTGGCATCACGGCAGGTTCATCCGGAGCATGGGAAGGCGACGGCGGTGCTGTCGGACCATCTGGAGCTCGGCGATCTCCTCGGGCGGCGGGAACCGCTCGTCGGGCAGTTCCGGCATCGGCGACCCGCATTCGCAGCAGACCTCGCCGCGCGTGTGGCCGAGGTTGTAGAACCCGCAGCCCAGACAGACCGGATGACCGAGCTCCGCCGCCGCGGCGCGATGCAGGAGGCGTCGCCGACTTCGGTAGATGATGGCCAGAATGGCGGCTTCGGCGACGAAGGTGCATCCGAAGGCGAACGCGGCCATCGGATTCCCCGAGAGCAGAAGCCCGACCACCGTCGCCACGCAGGCGGCGGGAAGGATCAGCGTGAGCAGGACGACCGAGCCGGTTCGACCGAAGGGCGGGAATCCCTTGGGGTAGCCCTTCCAGTCGGTGCGGCCGAACATCGAGATCCGTCGCTCGCGGATGCTGGCGCGATCGTCGGGCTCGAGCGGCCACGATTCCAGTTCGAGATCCAACACGGCGTGCCTCCTGGGTCTGTTCGACCAGGAAACGACGCATCGGAGGCGGATGGGGCCCGATCGGCGTCGGGCGTCATCCGTGTGGTCCGGGCGTCGTGGAAGGCGAGGCTGAACGACACGCTCTCGGAACCTTCACGACACGGTAATCCTCGACTCCCGGATCACGGCCGGGAAATCGGGATGGAACTCGGAGAAATCCTTCCGGAGACCGCCGGGCCGGGATTCAGAGGATGGAGCCGCCCAGGGATCGGGCGGTCTTCGCCGAGGCGGGGCTGGCCGCCGCCGTTCGGATGAGCACCGTCGAGGCCTGCCGATGCAGGTCGATGCCGAACACGGTCAGCTGCAGGAACCAGAGGATCACGGTGGCGAAGACCGCGGTCGTGGTCGTGGCACCGGCTTCCATTCCGAGGAAGACGCCGCCGAGGAACTGGGCGGCGAAGGTGACCAGCGAGAGCATGAGGCCGAAGGTCAGGTCCACCGATCGGGGCATGCCGAGCATGGCCACCAGAAGCAGCAGACCGACGCCGAACACGGTTCCGATGACTCCGAACGGCACCCCGAACGCCCAGGAGGCGGTCATCGCGATCACCGCGAAGATCGGGGCGACGCGGAAGCGGAGGCTGACTTCGGAAAGCGGGCCGTGCACGGTCGGGACTCCTGGGGGGTGGGGGTGGCGGTGGCGGCGGTGTCGGAGCGGCGGTGGGGGATGACCTCTGGCACCGGCAGGGCCGGTGTCGGTCGGCGGAATCACGTCGATCGAATCTGGTCGGGGCGGATCTGGGGGGATGGTCTCGGCGGAGGAACGACCCCTCCGAACGCCGAGTCGCACAAGGTACCGATCCCCCGTCGGTCATTGAAGCGTGTCTCTGGCGAAATCGTGAAAAAAGGCACGAAGTTCCCGGGGGCGGTCGGTCACCGTGGTCCGAGAGGTCGTCCGAGAGTTCGGAGGATCGTCCGTGGGGCGGTCGGCGGCGAGACGGCGTCGACCGGATCCGACGATCCGACGCGATCGGCCGGATCACAGGATGGGCAGGGAGGTTCGCCGCTCGAGTTCCTCGACGGGGCGGGCGACGAGGTCGTAGCCCTGGCTCCCCACGATCCGGCAGCGGACGAGTTCGCCGGGGCTGAGCCGGGCGACGCTCGCCACGCAGGTCTGGGCATCGACCTGCGGGGCCTGGAAGTAGCACCGCCCGATCGAGAGGTGCATCGGAACATCGGCCCGGACCGCCGGATCGTCCTCGGCGAGCTCGACCTCCGCGGTGTCGGGGGCGTCGCCGTCGATCAGGACATCCATGACGACCGCCTGCTCGGCGAGGTACTCGGCGTTCTCGAAGGCGATCT
>JAUIHC010000082.1 GCA_030432455.1 Phycisphaerae bacterium
TACGGCGGTGAGTATGACTTCGGATGCCCCGCCTTCCCTCCGGCGACATTGCGGTCGAAGCCCTGCGTCGTCGGATCGTCGCCCAGATGCCACTTGCCGACGACGCCGGTGCGATAGCCCTCGTCCTGAAGCACCTCGGCGATCGTGCGTTCCCCGGCGCCGATCTCGGTGGCGTTGTCGGGCACTTCGATCCGGCGATCCTCGGCCTTGCCGCGTCGCGGCGATCCGACGGTGTGCACGCCGGTGCGGACGCCCCACCGCCCCGTCACCAGCGCCGCGCGACTGGGCGCGCAGTTCGGCCCGTTCGTCGCGGCGTTGGTGAAGCGCACCGATTCGGCGCGGAGTCCGTCGAGGGCGGGCGTGCGATGCCACGCGTGCCCCTCGCTGCCGAGATCCCGGCAGCCGAGATCGTCGATCAGGATCAGCAGGACGTTCGGCCGTGGTTCATCCTCGGCCGCCGCCGCCTCGATCGCGGTGGCCGCGCCCAGGAGCGCGACCACCGCGGCGGCGGCCGTCCGCCGGGTCACGAGCCGCCGTCCAACCGTCGCAGGAGATCCTCGACCGCCGCCTTGAGCTGCGCGTCCTCGCCGGCGGCCTCGTCCTCGGGCGTCTGCTCGACGATGATGTCCGGCCGGGCGCCGTGGTTCTCCATGTCGGTGCCGTCGGGCAGGTACCAGCCCCGGAACGGCAGTCGGAGCGTCGTGCCGTCGAGGAGACTGGTGCCGCCGGTCGAGATGACGCTGCCGTGCGTCTCCTGACCGACCAGCGTGCCGCGCCCGAGCGTCTTGAACGCGTGCGAGATGATCTCGGCGTTCGAGTAGCTCTTCTCGTTGCAGAGCATGCCGATCGGCATCGTGTACCGCTGGATGAACAGGCGATCCTGCGGATATCCGGTGGTGATGGTCGAGTCCGCCCCCCGCGGCACGGTGTACGCGTGCGGCGTCACCATGATCGACGCGAGCAGCCGGTCGGTCGTCCAACCACCGCCGTTGTCGCGGACGTCGATGAGCAGGCCGTCCTTGCCGTCGGCGGCGGCGAAGAGATCCCGCTCGAACTCGTCGAGCGACGGCTGGCTCATGCCGCGGATGTGGGCGTAGCCGATGCGACCACCGGACCATTCGTCCACCAGCGCCGCCCGTCGCAGCTGCGTGTCGCGGTAGACGAGCATGCCCTCGGCCCCGCGGGAGATCGGTTCGAGCAGCAGGTCGAGCTCGGCGGGTTCCCCGCCGTCCTCGGATGCGGCACGACGGACGGTGACCACCGTCTCCGTGCCGATGCGGCCGCGAAGGCGGTTGGCAATGGTGTCCGCGGGATCGGCCGCGAGGTCGAAGGGCTCGAACTCGATCGCCACGATCTCGTCGCCGATCTCCAGCGGCGTGTCGGAGTCCTCGGCCGGTCCGTCCGGAACCATCGACACGACCTTCCAGCCATCGGCCACCGGCTCGACACGGATTCCGAGGCGACCGATCGACTCCCGGACATCCATGGCCTCCGCCGGCGCCCGAATGCCCATGTGGCTGGCGGAGAGTTCGCCGAGAAGGCGGTTGCCCACCCAGTTGAACTCGTCGGCGGTGCGGGTCCTGCGGGCGAGGTCGTGGTACCGCCGGCTGAGCGCCGCCCAGTCGAGCCCCTTCATGGTCGGGTGATAGAAGGTCTCGCCCATGATCGCGGCGGCCTCGAGGAACTTCTCGCTGGACTGGGTCTCGAGGTCGATCCGGATCCGCTGCGAGACGGGGAATCGATCGGTCTTCCCGCCCGCCACCGCGATGGTCTGGGCCTGACCGCCATCGACCGCGACGAGCTTCGCCCCGTCGAGGGTGAGCCCCATCATCGAGACGGTGCCGCCGAGCTTCTTGCGATCCCGGCCGTTCCAGCCGATCGAATGCAGGCCGGACGCGTCGGGGGCGCCGGTCGAGTAGTTGAAGAGGATGGTGTCGCCCGCGGGCACCAGCTCGATCCGGCTGGAGTTCCCCGGAAGGTTGGTGACCTGCCGGACGCGGCGATACGCGGTCTCGAGGTCCTCGGTCGTGAAGGGCGGTTCGGACGGCTCGTCCTCGGCGTCGTCGTCCGACGCCTCCACCTCCTCGCCGGCGGCGATCGCGCGACGACGCTCGAGCGCGGCGCGGACCTCGTGCGGATCGAGCGGCTTGCGGGCCTTGGCGGCCTTGGCCTGCTCCTCGAAGTACGCATCGAGCTCCGGTTCGGCGAGCTTCTCCAGCGTCCGGTCGAGGAAGACGTGGTAGACGTCGAACTCCTCGTCGTCGCGTTCGCTGGTGAACGCGAGGATGCGGGCGTCCCCGGAGAATCTCGCCCCGCCGTCGTTGTCGGGATGCCGGGTGATGTTGATCGGAGCGGCCGACCCGTCGGCAGGCACGACGAAGACATCCTGATTGAAGTTCATGTCGGCCTGGTCGAAGACGATCCAGCGCGAGTCCGAACTCCAGCGGAACTCGATGCCCCGATCCCAGCCCGCCCTCAGCAGACGGCTCTCGCCGGTGGCGAGGTCGAGGATCATGAGATCACCGAGACCCCGCACGAACGCGAGGCTCATGCCGTCGGGCGACGGCAGCGGACGGTGATCGTGGGTGTCGGCGTGGATGACCGGCGTGATGGTGAAGCGAACGGCGTCGGCCCACCGGGCGGGATCGAGGGTCGGGTCCTTCTCCTCCTCCTTCTCCTCCTCCTCCTTCTTCTCCTCCTCCTTCTCCTGCTGCTTCTCGTCTCCCTCCTGCGTCTCTCCCTCCTCCTGATCCTCGTCCTCGTCGCCCCCGCCCTCGCCCTCGGTCTCGTCGTCTTCCGTGCGCTCGCCCTCCGCATCCGCGGCGTCGTCCTCCGGCTCGGCGGTCGCCTCCTCGTGGGCGGTCCGGATCTCCTCGCGGGTCTGCTCGACCGTGGCGGCGAAGATCGACGCGTTGCCGCCGTCGATGGCCGAGAAGTAGAGCGTCGTGCCGTCGGGACTCCACGCCAGATCGCCCTCGCGACCGTGGGTCTCGGTGATCCGGCGGGTCGGCGCGTCGTCCTTGGTCGCCCGCACCAGCACCTCGCCGTACGCGACGACCGCGATCGACAGGCCGTCGGGGTTCATCGCGGCCTCGGTCACCCGCCGCGAGATGTCGAGGATCTCGATCTCGTCGAGCCCGTCCTCGGGCGCGAGGATGCGGATCGGCTTCGGCACCGGATCGGCCTCCGAGAGGTCGATTCCGTAGAGCGTGTCCCAGCGGTGCAGGACGATCCGACCGCCATCGGGGGTCGCGTCGAAGTCGGCGACATCGATCTCATCGAAGTCGGTGATCGCCACCGCGTCACCACCATCGGCGGAGACGCGGTGGATGTTGTGGGTGTCGTTCGCGCGGTCGGAGAGGAACAGGATCGCGTCGTCGCCCGCCCAGCGGGGCGACAGGTCGTTGCCTTCCCAGGCGGCCACCTTGCGGAAGGTGTCCAGCGTGGCGTCGTGCACCCAGACATCGCGGCGATCCGCCCCTCGGTAGTGACGCCGCTCGGGCTTCACGCCACCTCGGACGAAGGCGGTGCGGGTCCCGTCCGGGCTCCGGACGGCCTGGCTTCCAAAGGCGTCGTGGAGGCGCCGCGGCTCGCCCCCCGCCAGATCGACCTCGTACGGTCGCGGCGAGCGATAGAGATCACCCTCGAGAGAGGCCGCGAAATCGACCACCGGCCGTCCCTGTTCGTCGATGCCCGCCCCGGAGAGGGCGGCCCCGGTGTCGAGGTGCGTGAGCCGGCGAATGCCCGTGCCGTCGGGATTCATCGCGTAGAGGTTGGTCACGCCGTCCCGATCGCTCTCGAAGACGATGGTGGAACCGTCCGCGGTCCACTGCGAATCATGCTCCCGGCCGGGATGGCTGGTGAGTCGGATCGCCCGGCCACCCTCGAAGGGCACGGTCCAGAGGTCGCCCCTCCAGCTGAAGACCACGGTGGATCCGTCGGGGCTGATGCTGGGAAACCGCGGCAGATCGACATTGCCTTCGGGATCTCCGGCCACCGGGGCGTTCGCGGCGAACGCCATCTGTCCGATCGCCCCGATCGCCAGGACGGCGAGCGTCGCGGTCTTCAATGCACGGAGGTTCGCGAGCCCTCGGCCACGGCCGGGGCGGTGAATGCGGCGCGTGTGCGAATCCGTCACCGGATCGGTCGGAGGCCCGGGGCAGGGACTCCAGGTTCCGATCTCCGCCGAGGAGGGCCGGGGGGCAGGACGGTTCGGGCGAAGAGCGTGCTCGTTCCGGGGTCGCATGCGGGGCTCCAGCATCTGGCTCCAGTGAGCCGGGGTCGGGGGTCTGGTCTGGGCTCGTCCTGTCGCGGGTGGCCATCGGCGGCCATCCGAACCTCACCCACACGGGATGGTCGGTCCGCGACCGGTCGAGCCGAGCGGGTGTGTTCCAGAGGACGACCCGGTCGTCCTCGACTCCCCGCCGACCGGGGGCGGACGAGTCTACCCGGGCACCTCAGCCCGGTTCCGAAGCGGTTCCCGGACCGTTCCGTCTGTGAGGTCTGCGCGGGGTGCCGAGGCGGGTCCGCGGTCCACGGACCGGGAATCGGGAGCCTCCGACAAGTCCGACGCTCCGCGACCCGATGCCACGTCGTCCACCCACGGAGGGTTGCTTGCCATGGATAGGTACGAACACGACAAGACCACGCGACTTCGGTCGATCATCAAGCGCATGGAGCGCTCCATCGACGACGCCCGGGCTCGACGCATGACCGGCGACGAGCCCGAGGACTTCCCCGGCGGCGATACCGTCATCGGGGGATCCGCCGCGAGCCCGCCGCCCGCGCATCGGGCGTTCGATCCGCTCGATACGCAGATCGCCGACTCCCGTCCCGCCGCGTCGTCCTCGTCGTCCAACGGACCGACCCCGGTCCGGGACAGCGACACCATGTTCGACTTCGACGGACCGCGGCTGAAGGCCCGACCGAAGCGACGCTCGGCGAGCTGATTCGGGCTCGTCGGAGGCCCGCGGCCCCTCCGGGACATCGTTCCCGCGGCCTTCGAGGCGGCCGGGGTGCGCGGTAGCATTGCCCGGATGCAGCAAGACGCCCTCGACTTCCTTCGCCGGCTCCTCGACACGCCGTCGCCGTCAGGCCACGAGTCCGACGGCCAGCGCATCTGGCTCGACCGGGTCCGGACCGCGGCCTCCGCGGTCTGGAACGACGCCTACGGCAACTGCTTCGCCCGGCTCGACTGCGGCCGGGAGAACGCCCCCACCATCGCGATCTGCGGCCATGCCGACGAGATCGGCCTGATGGTCAACACCATCGACGACAAGGGCTTCATCTACGCCCGGCAGATCGGCGGCATCGATCCCGCGTCGATCGTCGGCAAGCGGATCCGCTTCCGATCGAGCGTGCCCGGCGTCACCGAGCCGGTGGTCGGCGTGATCGGCGCGACCGCGATCCACCTCCAGGACCGCGGAGCCGACGCCAAGGTCCGCAAGCTCCACGAACTCTTCATCGACATCGGCTGCCGCACCCGCGACGAGGCGGCCGCCCGGCTGAACATCGGCGACGCGGGCGTCTTCGCCGACGAGTCGATGCTCGTGACCGACGACATCATCGTGGCCCGTGGACTCGACAACCGCATCGGCACCTGGGCCGCCGCCGAGGCTCTGGTGCGGCTGGCGCCGCACGCGACCGACCTGCACTGCGACGTCGTCGCGGTGAGCACGGTGCAGGAGGAGGTCGGCCTGCACGGCGCGGCGATGATCGCCGACGGCCTCAAGCCCGACGTGGCCCTCGTCACCGATGTCGGCCACGCCACCGACACCCCGGGCATCGACCGCAATCGCCACGGCGACTTCAAGCTCGGGGGCGGACCGAAGATCGCCATCGGCGGACCGGCCCAGCCGCTCGTCGTGGATCGTCTGCTCGCGGCTGCGGCCGCCGAGGAGATCACGATCCAGCGTTCCGCCACGCCCGGACGCAGCGGCACCGACACCGACGCGATCTTCCTCCGAAACGGCGGCATCCCCTGCGGGCTGGTGAGCCTCCCGATCCGCTACATGCACACCACCGTCGAGACCACCAGTCTCTCCGACCTCGAGTCGATCGCGAGGATCTTCACGCGCTTCTGTCGCGATCTCGCTCCCGGCGACTCGTTCCTTCCCGCCATCGCCTGAGAGACGACACGATGCTCGGGTTCCTGAGTCAGTCGATCACACGGTTCCGCCACACCGGCGCGGTCGCGCCCAGCGGCGGTCGGCTCGCCCGCGAGATGGTGCGGACCATCCGGGAGCACGATGGCCCGCGCCGGATCCTGGAGGTCGGACCGGGCACCGGACCGTTCACCCGTCGCATCCTCGACGAGCTTCGCTCCGGCGACTCGCTCGACATCGTGGAGATCAATCCCTTCTTCTGCCGGACGCTCGAACGGCGACTGCTCGAACCGTTCCGCCGGCGCCATCCGGACATCCCGGTCCGCCTGCACGAGTCGCCGATCGAGAAGGCGGATCTGGACGGCCCCTTCGACCACATCGTGTGCGGGCTGCCGTTCAACAACTTCCCCCCCGCCCTGGTCCGAAGCATCTTCCGAACCATGATCGACCTGCTCGACGAGCGGGGCGATCTCTCGTACTTCGAGTACGCGGGGGTCCGGGTGCTCAAGGCGCCGGTGGCCGGCGCCCGCACCCGCGAACTCATGCGCCGCCATCACGCCCACGCCCGGGCGATGGCCCGACGCCACGCCGGCGATCGCACTCTCGTGGTCGCCAACTTCCCGCCCGCGGTCGCGGTCCGACTCCGACGACACGGCACCTGAGGCCCTCGGATCCAGGCCATGCCCCTCGTCAACGAGCACTACCTCACGCTGACCGGCGCGTATCTGTTTCCCGAGATCGACCGTCGGGTGCGTGCGTTCCAGGCCGCGCGGCCCGATCTGGCGGACCGCATCATCCGATGCGGAATCGGCGACGTCGTCGGCCCGATCGTCCCCGCGGTCGCCCGGGCGATGCACGAGGCGATCGACGAACTGGCCGATCCCGCCCGGTTCCGCGGCTACCCGCCCGCCAACGGGTACGAGTTCCTGCGACACGCGATCGCGGAACACGACTTCCGCGGCCGCGGCGCCCCGATCGAGGACGACGAGATCTTCGTGAGCGACGGCTCCAAGGGCGACTGCGGTCATGTGCTGGAGATCCTCGGACCAGACAACGTGGTCGCCCTGCCCGATCCGGTCTATCCGGTGTACGTGGACACCAACGTGATGGCGGGCCGCACCGGCCCGGCGATCGACGGTGGCGGCTACGAGGGCCTGCGCACGCTTCCTGCCACTCCGGAGAACGAGTTCGTCCCCGACCCGCCGAGCGATCGGGTGGACATCGCGTACCTCTGCTTCCCCAACAACCCGACCGGGGCGACGATCGATCACGACGGCCTGCGACGCTGGGTGGACTGGGCGAACGCGAACGAGTCGCTCATCCTCTTCGACGCCGCGTACGCCGACTTCACCCGGGATCCGTCGCTTCCCCGTTCGATCTTCGAGATCCCCGAGGCCCGCACCTGCGCCATCGAGTTCCGAAGCTTCTCGAAGCACGGAGCGTTCACCGGCGTCCGCTGCGGCTACACGGTCGTGCCGAAGGACCTTCACGGACGGACGCGCGGCGGCGAGCGGATCCCGATGCATCGACTCTGGATGCGCCGCTGGACGACCCGGGCCAACGGCGTGTCGTGGCCGGTGCAGCGCGGCGCGGCGGCCCTGTATTCCCCGGAGGGCCGATCCCAGACCGAGGCGGTGATCGACCACTACATGACCAACGCCCGCATGCTTCGAGACGGATGCGCCGCCCTCGGCTGGCACGCCCACGGCGGCGAGAACGCCCCGTTCGTCTGGGTGGCGTGTCCGAGGTGCGAGGACAGCTGGACCTTCTTCGAGCGGATTCTGCACGAGGCCCAGGTCGTGATCACCCCCGGCCTCGGCTTCGGACGACTCGGCGAGGGATTCATCCGGATCAGCGCGTTCAACCACCGGGATCGGATCCTGGAGGTGGTCGAGCGACTGCGCGGCATGTGCTGAGACCGCCCGCGGCCAACGAACGAACGGCGACGGCCCTCCGCTCCGCGGAGGGCCGTCGCCATGAAGGGACCACAGTGCGGTGACGACCGGATGCCGGTCAGGCGGTGGTCTCGACGCCGCCGATCGGATGCTTCGCGAGCAGCTGCATCATGACGGCGTCGCTGTTGGTGCCCGGCAGCGAGATGCGGCCGAGCAGATCGGGAAGGTTCGGGGGAAGGGTGTCGCGTCCGAGGCTGGAGAGCACCTGCCCGACCCTGGCGGTCGCGGCATCGGTCGCTCGAGCGTCCGTGATCGGCCCGGCGTGGGCCTTCAGGCGGCCGACGCCGTGCAGACGGTTGGCATTGCCGATCGGGTCGGCGACGAGGCCGCCCTCGCCGAATCGCTCCATCCACTTGCCGATGAACCCGCGAAGCTGCGCGTCGTCCACCGAGCCGTCGGGGCCGACGAGCTGATCGAGGCGGCCGCGGATCGCAGAGACGAGTTCCTGCTGCGTGACGCTGCCGTCGCCATCGGCGTCGAAGGACGCGAGGGGACCGGTGGCGGTGCTCGCGACCGATCCCGTGCCGTCGTGGTCGAGCGCCCGGAAGGCGGTGGTCGCCAGCCGCGCCGCGATCTCGTCGAGGCGGGTGTCGCCGGGGTTGATCTCCCGAGCGAAGTCGGAGCCGCCATCGCCACCCCACCCGGCGAGGATCTGCCCGAGATCGGCACCATCGACCGTGCCGTCGCCGTTCACATCCTGCGTGGGATCGTCGCTGTTCCACGCGTCCAGGACGCCGGTGAGCGGCCAGGGCTCGACCCCGGCGGGTTCGCCGGGATTCTGAGCGAGGAACTCGCCGAGATCGACACCGTTCACCACCCCGTCACCGTTGAGGTCGTAGGTGGCGTCGTTCGTGCCCCAGACCGCCTCGAATCCTTCCGCGGTCATGGACTCGGTCGAGCCCGCGGTCTCACCCGCCGCCGAGCCTCCGTCGAGATGAATGCCCAGATCGACCCCGTTCACCGTGCCGTCACCATTGAGATCCCAGTCGGGATCCGCGGTGCCCCACGCCCCGAGCAGTCCCTCGAGGTCGGCATCACCGGAAGCCGCCTCCGCCTGCGCGGAGAGGAGCCGACCGAGATCGTTGCCATCGACGGAGCCGGATCCATCCACGTCCCATGTCAGGTCGTCGCTGCCCCAGGCCGCGAAGAACGCGTCCATGTCGAGGGGCGTGGAGGCGGCGGTCGGCGGCGCGGTCTCGGCGGGCGTCTGGGTCGGCACGATCGCGGCGGTCGGCACGCTGTTCGAGAGGGGACGCGCCCCGTTGGCGGCGGTGAGGCTTGCGATGTCGGGTCGAGTGGCACCGATCTGCATGGCGTGGCTCCAAGAGGTTCCTGATGAGGGAGACCCTCAGGCAACCGTCGTGCCAACCCCGGATTCACCGCTCGGAGCCGATCACCGCCCGCGGGGGCGTCGGGAGTCGACGCCGATCCTGCGCCCCCGCGCAAAGTCCGCGGCCATCCGCACGCTCCCCCTGCTCCACCCCCTACCCCGTACTCCCTACCCCGTATCCCCTACCCCCACCCCGGCTTCGGTCGCGGCGGCGCGGGAATCATCGACGGATCGACCTCGCCCTCCTCCATCGAATCCGGCTCCGGCCGATGGCCCTGGCAGACGACGAACATCTCGACGGACTCCCCGCGGCTGGCCTTCGGCTTGAACCCCTTCACCTTCTCGAACATGCCGGACGACCGATCCAGCAGGTCGCGGTACGCCTCCCCCTCGAACACCTTCATCACAAGGTTGCCGCCCGGACGGAGCCAGTCGCGACCGCGATCCAGCAGATCGTGGCAGAGACGGACCGAGCGGTGATGGTCCCCGAACGGATCTCCGGTCGTGTCCGGGGCCATGTCGGAGAGGACCGCGTCGAATCGCTCGATGCCGAGATCACGCGGATCGAACTCCCGCAGATCACCCTCGA
>JAUIHC010000569.1 GCA_030432455.1 Phycisphaerae bacterium
CCGGAGCACGCTGCGTGGCCGATCGTCGGGGTGATGCGGATCACGGAAGTTCGGCCCGGCGTCGAGTCCGAAGACCCGTCGGGCGAATGTCGCATCGTCGGCGGGCAAGGACGCGTCGATCTCCTCGGGCGTCCAGACGAACGATGCCCCTTCGCGGGCATCCACCTCGGCATCCTGGGCCGATCGAAGGCAGCCATCCGGCTCGACCATCTCTCGCTCGAGATACGCGACGAGCCGACGAAGCATGCGTTCGAGCCACGGATCGGGATGCCGAGCGAGATGCGTCGCGAGGACGCCGGCCAGTTGAGCCTGGTCGTAGAGCATCTTCTCGAAGTGCGGCACGGTCCAGGTGCCGTCCACCGCGTACCGATGGATGCCACCGCCGAGATGATCGTGGATGCCACCGACCGAGATCCGATCGAGCGTGCGACGGACGGCCGCGGTCGCTCGGGGGTCGTCCGGCCGGGATTGCAGCAGTTCGAGGTACACCGGCTGCGGAAATTTCGGAGCCCCGCCGAACCCGCCCTCCGCGGCGTCGTGATGGCGAATGAGACCCTCGATCGCGGCGTCGGCGAGGCCGAGGTCGAGGGCGGCCCGCGCCGAGGGGGCGGCGAGTTCGGCCCGCACGAGGCTTCCGATTCTCGATGCCTGGGCATCGACCTCGTCGCGACGGTCACGCCACGCCTGGGAGAGCCCTCGCACGAGATCGGGAAACGCCGGGCGGCCGTGCATCGGATGCGGCGGAAAGTAGGTCCCGACGAAGAACGGCTCGAGCGTGTGGGGATGAAGGAACGCGTTGAGCGGCCAGCCGCCGCTGGGGCGGCCCTCGGTGAGGCGAGTGAAGATCTGGCACGCCGCCATGTGGACATCGTCGAGGTCGGGCCGCTGCTCGCGGTCGACCTTGATCGGGACGAGATGCTCGTTGACCACCGCGGCGATGCGGGGATCCTCG
Source organism: Phycisphaerae bacterium (assembly GCA_030432455.1). Classification (GTDB taxonomy): domain Bacteria; phylum Planctomycetota; class Phycisphaerae; order Phycisphaerales; family SM1A02. The sequence continues at coordinate 953 of JAUIHC010000569.1, forward strand.
AAGCACTCGCGCTCCATGACATGGCACCAGTAGCACGTCGCGTAACCGATCGAGACCAGGATCGGGACGTCTCGGCGGCGGGCCTCGGCGAGGGCTTCATCGCCCCACGGCCACCAGGCCACGGGGTTGCCGGCGTGCTGCAGGAGGTAGGGACTGGACTGGTCGCCGAGGCGGTTGCGAGGCGGCTCGGGGCTCACTCGTCGTCGCCGCCACCGTCGTGCGCCGGTGCCGCCCCGCCACCCTGCTGGTAGACGAAGCCGACGACGGCGGCCGTCGCCACGAGCAGTGGAAGCACCCCGGGATGGACGGTGATCTGTTCGTGGACGGCGGTCCGGGCAGACTCGATCTGCAGGAGGAGGCCCGTCGCCCCGATGACGAGCATCGCCGCGCCGCCGACGCTGGTGAAGAGGATCACGACCAGCCTGAAGAACATGAAGCTGAGCAGGGCCAGCGCGATGAAGCCCATGCCCGCGCCCGCCCAGGCGAGGGACGACTGGTCGGGATTCAGGAAGCTCCAGAGGGTGGCGCCGATGGCCGCTCCCGCGAGACCGCCGAAGAAGGCGACGGTGTACTTCAGCAGGGGCGAGGCGATGGCGGCGAGCAGAATGCCGAGGGCGACGGCGACGACCGTGGACCGGCCGATCTCGGCACTGATCAGGCGACCGACGCCGAAGCCGAGCATGAGGGCGAGGACCACGACGATGGCCTTGTGCCACTTGTACCCCTGGAAGACACAGGCTGCGCCCACGGCGGTGACGATCGCAGCCCCGATCATGGGGAGCGAGGACGCGAACTTGAGGATCTCGTCGGGGTGTCGAGCGAGGTCCAGGGAGGAGACGAGCTCGGTCCAGGTCTCGGAGAAGGAGGGGATGTCGGTGGCGGCGAGCGTGAGGATGGGCATGAGGGGC
>JAUIHC010000083.1 GCA_030432455.1 Phycisphaerae bacterium
GCCGCGTGCTGATCGGCGGTCGACATCCAGCCTTGCCAGCACCCCTCGGCGGCAGTGCCGGTGAGCCGGTCTCGCCACGACTCCTCGCCGTGCACCCGGACCACGAAGCCCGCCTCGGCCAGCGTGACGACCGCCCCGATCCGTCGGCGTCGAGTCGCCTCGTAGCCGAGCGCGAGGCGGACGCCGGTCATGAACTCGTCGTCTCCGCGGATCGTGGTGGTCGCGAGCACCTCGTCGATCGTGGCGTCGGGATGTCGCACCCAGTCGTCGGCCATGTCCTCGATCAGGGCGAGGAGATTGTCGGTGAGTCCCGGCGCCACGGTGATCGCGGACGGGATGTTCCCGACCACCAGCACGTCGCACGGCGGCCCGGCGTCGCCCCGAAGCAGTGATCGATCCGGCACCTCGGTGGCGAGCGGCCGGACCAGCGGTTCGAGCCCGAGTGGGCGGTACGGTTCGGCGAAGGCGTCCTCGGTGACGACCACCAGATCCCGTTCGCTCCAGTCGAAGGTCTCGATCGGCAGGAGGCCGGGGTTGGAACTCACGTAGACCAGCGACGGGAAATCGTCCCGCCACGGGATGACGGTCCGTCCGGGCCGAAGGAAACCAACCACCAGATCAGCCTCGGAGGTCAGGGACGCCATCGCCGACCGGCTGCTCACGAACGGGTCCGTGCCGCTCTCGGCGAGATGGACGCTGGTCCGGTGCGTCGCTCGGGCCGCCGCCCCGAGGATGGACGGTGCCAGATGCTTGATCGCGGTGGTCGCGGTGCTCACCGAGGTGTGGATGCGCCACGGGCCGGACGGAAGGCGGGGCGGCGACTCGCCGCGCCGCCGGGCGGCGGCCTGCTCGTCGCACCGACGCTTGAAGTCGGCCATCTCGATGGTGGCGGCGGTGTCGAGGGCGGCGCGGATCGCATCCGCCCGCTCGGAGGCGTCGCCGGGAACCAGACCGACGCCCGGCGGCATGCCGCGTTCGAGCAGCGCGCAGGGGGCATCGGGAATCGCGGCGGGCACGGTCGCTCTCGGGTCTGGCCCGACCGCGAACCGCACGCGAGGCTCGGAGATCGCCGTCTCCCAGTCGTCGGCGGTGAGCGTGGCGAGCAGCCTGGCCGGATCGGTCTCGACCACGATCACGATCGCGGTCGAGTCGGTGCCGCTCAGGGCCGCGGCGAGCCCGCGAACCACGCCTCCGCGGCCGCAGCCCAGCACGAAGGTCGCGAGGGGTCGTCCATCGACCCGGGGCGGTTCCAGACGGGCCGGGGCGGGAAGGCCGTCTGGAGCGAGGGCGGCGGCGAGATCGGCGTCGATGGCGGCGGACAGCGTCTCCGCCAATTCGGGCCGCCGGTCGCGGAGGCGATCGAGCGTGCGACGGACGCCGTCGGAATCCAGAGTTCGAGTCGTCACGCGAGCACCGTATCAGGGCCGTGGCGTTGGGCCGCGGCCTCGAAGGGTGGGTCATCCACCCCGAATCGTCTCGTGCATGATCTTCTCGCGCTTGATGTCGTCGCTGTCCCAGTCGCCCGCCCGCAGGAGCCGTTCGCCCTCGGCGGGGGTCATCGAGCCCTCGGCGATGTACGCCGCGACCTCCTGCCTCGTCCGCTCCTTCGCCCGTCCGATCGCGATCGCCTTGAACATGCCAGCGAGGATCGCCGTGACAGCGATGGTGCCGCCGACCCCGAACACGATCATGACCGTGAAGTTGTCTTCCTGCAGGAGGCGGGCCAGGATCGAGAGGTCGGGTGGGTTGTTCTGCTGGGCAAGCGTGGTCAACACGATCGGGACTCCGGCGAGAGGCTGAGGCGATGTGTTCGGGAAACGGTGCCCGGCCTTTCACGACTGCCGAGGGGTCAGCCTCGGGCCAGTCGCACCGATGCCTCGCGGGTTCGACCCTTCAGTCGGGCCCGTTCCGCATCGAGCGCCCGTCGGGCCTGCTCGTCCTCGGCGAAGTCCTCGCCGAAGCGGACCAGTCGGAGACTGTTGAGGATCACGAAGAGATACGCGACCGCCTGATAGAAGGGCGTCACCCAGATGTTGATGTTGCCGGTGGCGGCGAGGGCCAGGCCGATCACCGCCAGCACCAGACTCGCGGCGATGTTCTGGGCGATGATCCCGCGGGTCTTGCGGGCGATCTCCAGCAGGAACGGCACGTGCCGGAGGTCGTCGTGCATGAGCGCGACGCCGGCGGAGTTGGTCGCGATGTCCGAGCCGGAAAGGCCCATCGCCACGCCGACGTCGGCGCTGGCGAGGATCGGGCCGTCGTTGATGCCGTCGCCGACCACGAGCGTGCGGTGGCCCTTGGCGATGAGGTGCTTGAGCTCCGAGTGCTTCTCCTCGGGCAGGCATTCCGCCTCGACCGCATCCACGCCGACCGACATGCCGACCCGGCGAGCGACGTCGAGTCGGTCGCCGGTGAAGATGCAGATTCGACGGACCCCGAGCTTGCGGAGGTGCTGGATGACGTCGCCCGCGTTGCGGCGGAGCTTGTCCTCGAGACCGACGGCGCCGAGGTACCGGTCGCCGAGCATGACGTGCACGCTCGACATCCCCGCGATTCGTTCCTCGACCGGGTTCATCTGCTCGGCGATGGCGGGGGCGATCTCGCGGAGCCAGGCCCCGCGACCGGCCCGGATGACGCCGTCCTCGCGGCGGGCGATCACCCCGCGACCGTGGATCTCCTCGTAGTCCGAGATGGCCGCCGGAGCGATCCGGGCCTTCTCCGCGGTCTCGAGGATCGAGCGGGCGAGCGGGTGGTTCGAGCTCTGCTCGGCATCGGCGGCGGCCTGCAGCAGCACCGCGCCTTCGACACCCTCGGCGGGGGCGAGCCGGCTCACCGCGAAGCGGCCGGTGGTGAGGGTGCCGGTCTTGTCCATGACCACGGTGTCGACCGCCGCGGCGCTCTCGAGCGTCCGGGTCTGCTTGATCATGATGCCGAGCCGGGCGGCGCTGGCGAACGCGGCGACCATCGCGGTCGGGTACGCGATGAGCAGGGCGCCGGGGCAGGTCACGACCAGCACGGTGATGGCGCGGATCGCGGCGTCGTCGCGGATCGCGTCGTTCTGCATGCTGAAGAACCACACCAGCGCCGCGACCATGATGACCACCGGCACGTAGAAACCGGCGAGCCGCTCGATGAGTTCCTGTCGATCGCTGCGGGCGCTCTCGGCCTCGCGGATCAGGTTCTCGACCTTGCCGATCGTGGTCTCGCCCGCGACCGCCGTGACCTGCACGTCGATCTGGCCGGTGAGATTCGTGGTGCCCGCGTAGACATCCACGCCGGGAGCGGCCTCGATCGGGACCGCCTCGCCGGTCAGCGACGCCTGATTGATCGAGCTGGTTCCGGTCACGACCCGGCCGTCCACCGGCAGGTTCTCGCCGGGCCGGACCCGGACCACGTCGCCGATCCGGAGATCCGCGAGCCGGACCTCGGCCTCGCCGCCGTCGTCACCGAGTCGCCGGGCGATGTCGGGCGTCAGTTCGACGAGTTCCCGGATCGCCCGCTGGGCGCCCCAGGCGGTGCGGCTGAGGACGAGCTTGGACAGCCAGAGGAAGAGCGCGAGGAAGCCCGCGGTCAGCAGTTGGTTGACCGCGATCGCGGCGACCACCGCGAGGGCGGCGAGGGCGTCGCCGGAGGGGGCGCCCCGCATGATCTCCCGGAAGGCTCCCCGGATCAGCGGGAGCAGCAGCATGATCGCACCGGCCGCGGACGGGAGGTCCGAGACCGCATCCGACATCCCGAGGATCTTGGCGATGCCGCCGACGAGCAGGAGCGTGCCGCCCAGCAGGGCCAGAAAGAGCTGGCGCTCCAGCCGACGCCCTCCCTGTTCGGAGGTGTCCTCGGTGGGCGTGGGGGCGAGATGCGGGGTGGACGTCGCCGCGAGCTGGCTCATGCGGGGCTCCGAGGATCCGGATCGATCGACAGGGGGCGTGTGAAGGGTGGGCGAGCGATGGCCCGAACGCGGCCGAGGAGATGGATCGCTGGGCGATCAGGCCGCGGTCGGAGTGTATCTCCGGCGGTCCGTCATCGGGTGCCGCCGAGGTACGCGCCGTCGAGGTCGGGAGTTCGCCTCCGTGGCGGGGAGACTCGGGGCTCGTAGACTTTCCGACATGTCCAGACGCGTGGTGATCGCCGGCGACGGCCAGATGGGACTCGTGATGGCCGCCGCCGCCCTCGAGGCGGGGGCCGGGCGGGTCGTCGTCTGGGGGCCGTTCGAGGACTCGGTCGCGGCGTTGCGGGCGACCCGCACGAGCCCGCGGTTGCCCGGCTGGGCCATTCCCGACGATGTCGAGTTCACGGCCGATCCTGCGGTGCTCGCCGAGGCGGATCTCGCCGTCAACGCGATTCCGACGCAGTTCGTGCGTTTGGTCTGGACGCGACTGGCCCCGCATGCCGCCATCGGCACGCCGATCGTGAGCACCGCCAAGGGCCTCGAAACGGGCACCGGACGGCGGCCGACCGAGATCCTGACCGATCTCGTGCGCGAGGCTCCGGTCGCAGTCCTGAGCGGACCGACCATCGCGGCCGAACTCGCCCGGCGTCAGCCTGCCCTCATGGTCGCCGCGGCCGAGGAGCCCGAGATCGCGGTTCGGGTGCGACAGGCCTTCGGCACTCCGTGGCTTCGCATCTACGAAAGCGACGATCCGCTCGGGGTCGAACTTGCCGGGGCCCTCAAGAACGTGATCGCCATCGCGGCGGGGCTCTGCGACGGCATGGGCCTCGGCTTCAACGCGAAGAGCGCCCTGCTGGCCCGCGGACTCGCGGAGATGGTGCGTTTCGCGGTCGCCGCCGGGGCGTCGCCGGCGACCTTCTACGGCATCGCCGGGGTGGGGGATCTGGCGACCACCTGCTTCAGCCCCGAGGGTCGCAACCGATCGTGCGGCGAGGCGATCGCCCGAGGCGCCTCGCTCGAGGCGTACATCGCGGAACAGGCGTGCGTGGTCGAAGGCGTCCCGACCGTGACAAGCGTGCTGGAACGTGCCGGGGCGATGACGATCGAGATGCCGATCACCGCCGCGGTCGGCCGCGTGTTGTTCGAGGGCGTCGATCCGGCGTCCGCGATTCACGATCTCATGACCCGACCGACGGGGGCGGAGGGGGTCGTGACCAGCGCGTGACGGCGGGCTTACTCGTCGTCGAACCCCGACTCGACCAGACGCGCCAGCGCGTCGAGGGCGGCGTCGGCGTCGGCGCCCTCGGCGGTGATCTCGAGGGCCGTGCCGCAGGTGCCCGCGAGCATCAGCAACTGCATGATCGACTTCCCGTCCACCGTCTCGTCGGTGTCGTCGCGTCGGATCGTCACCGCGCACGCGAAACCGCTCGCGCACTCGGCGAGCATCATCGCGGGTCGGGCGTGCAGCCCGAGCCGGTTGCTGATGGTGACGATCCTGCTCGGCATGACTGGTCTCGGAGTCGGTCGGCGGCTCTGGCGAGGCCGATCAGCCCGCCTGCGCGGCGTCCGCCTCCTCGAGCAGCGTCAGGATGTCCTCGGCGGAACTCGCCTGGCGGAGGAACCGGCGGAACTGATCGCGGCTCAGGTTGGCGAAGATCGCCTCCATCGCGTCGATGTGCTCCTCCGGACGGCTCTCCGGGCTGAGCAGCAGGAACACCGAGTGCACCGGCTGCTTGTCGAGGGCGCCGAAGTCGATCCCGGTCTCGCTGATGCCGACGGCGACCCTGATCGAGGGGACCTCGGTGGTCTTGACGTGGGGGACCGCGACGCCATGGCCGAAGCCGGTGGAGCCGCGTCGCTCGCGGGCGATGATGCCCTTGAGGAGGGTGTCCCGGTGGGCGGCGGGGGCGGCCTCGGCCGTCACCATCGCATCCAGCAGTTCCGCCAGGACCTCGTCCCGCTTGAGGCCCGACAGTCCGGGCACGATCGCCTTCTCGACCACGATCTCGCGAAGCTTCATCTCGGACTCCGGTCAGTGGGTCTTGTGGTCGGAGATCTTTTCCTTCCAGTCGTGGAGCTGGCGGACCAGCTTGTCCACGGCCGCGTCGATCCCCGCGTAGAGGTCGTGATCCGTCGCCTTCGCCACGAACGCGGCATGGTGCTCGACGTCGGCCATCGCCTCGACCTCGAAGTCGTCGTGGACCTTGTCGAGGACGAACGTCACGGCCTGCAGGTGACTCCGGAACTTCTCCAGATGATCGCACCGCGTGTGGCAGTACTGCTCGATGGGCTCGGTGAGTTCGACGTGACGACCGGAGACGTTGATCTGCATGGGCTGGACTCCTCGGGTTCCCCCCGGACCGTCACTCGGGCCCGGGCGTCCCTTCGGAGAGGATACGGTCCCGGGACTCGTTCGGGGGCGGTTGGGGAGGGTCGCGATCGGGGATCGCCTCCGCCGGCGGCACGAGCACGCCCCCGGAGATGGTGAAGCGAAGGGCCTCGTCGATCGTGATCGGCAGTTCACGGACCTCGGTCCGCGGCACGGTGATGGTGTAGCCCGTGAACGGCGTCGGGGAACTGGGAATGAACACCGTCACGGCGTCGCCCGCGGACTCCTCGATGCTCCGCATGGTGCTCCCGGTCACCAGTCCGACCGACCAGATGCCCTTCCGCGGATACTCGACGACCACCACGCGATTGAACTGGATCGGCTTGTCGTCCGCGAAGAGGAAGTCCACGACCTGCTTGACGTAGGGATAGACCTGCTTGAACACGGGGACGCTGGTGATGATCGCCTCGAGTCGGCGATAGACCCGTCGGCCGACGAAGCCGCCGACGAGTCGTCCCGCGAAGTACACCGACAACACCGCAACGAGGATGCCGATCCAGTCGAGCAGCATCGACCAGTCGGACCACCAGTCCCGCACGTTCCCGGCCACGAGGTCGTTGCGGACGACGGCGGGGTCGGTCACCTTGTTGCGGTCCGATCGTCGATCGGCGATCTCGAGATCGATCTCCTCGACCGTCGGTTCGAAGTGACGGCCGACCCGGTCGGTCCGCTGGGCGGTCTCGATGATCGCGGTCCGCACGCCCGAGTTGATGGGCTGGGCGATCGTCGAGTCGACGAACTGATACGCCTTCACGAGGATCCAGAGCGTCAGCACCGACGGGAGCAGCACGCCCAGTCCGCGGCCGAAGAACCGCTTGAAGTCGCCGGAGAAGGTGCGATGGGGGTCGGTCGCCATGGTGGGGGCATTCTCTCCGAAATCGCCGTGGCCGCATGCCGGCGATCGCCGGAGATTCTCAGCGTCCTCGGATCGGGGCCCGCAGCGGCTCCAGCTGCACCAGCACGATCTTCACACCGCGGCCTCGCCGGATCTCCAGCCGCACGACATCGCCGACATCCCGCTTCGCGATCTCCATCGTGAGCTCCACCCGGGATCGAACCGGCTCGCCGTCCACCTTGAGGATCACATCGCCGCTCCGCAGGCCGCCCCGACGGGCCTGCGTGCCGACCACCGAGACCACCCGAACTCCGTCGCCCGCCTCCTCGCCGGTGACGCCGATCGAGGCGTCGCCGTGATCCACGCGGTCGTCGATCAGGCCTCGCCCCAGCACCCACCGTCGCCAGCGTTCGTTCACCTCGTCGAGCGGAAGTCCGAACACCGTCTCCCACGCCTTGCCCCCGGTGGGGTCGAGTTCCCAGGTGTCGCAGTAGGTGCGATACCACCGTTCCAGCATGCCGACGTCGGCGAGGAACTCGAAGAGCGATCGCACCTGCGGGTAGTAGCGGGCGTTGCCGGCCAGGAAGTCGTCGGGCTCGAGGCGGAAGAGCTTCTCGAACGAGAGGTCCAGATTCGCGGTGACCTGGCGGCGGGCGATGTTGTGGCGGATGTTGGGGACGAACTCCAGCGAGCCGTCGGGCCGGAACCGGTAGTCCTCGTACAGACCCGCCAGGCCTTCCTGCACCCACATCGCGTGCCGCTGGCGGCGGCGATCCATGTCCGCCCAGTGCATCCGGTGCGTGAACTCGTGCCGCATGCTCGACCCGATGTCGCGGGAGACCAGCATCCGCTTGCCGTGCAGATACACGCCGGGCGTCCGGTTGGGATCGTCGACGTTCAACTGCTCCTTGAAGATCGCGGCGGTGTCCTCGCTGGAGGGGACGAGCACGAGGCACCAGTCGAGCGGCACCTCGGGGAAGAGCGTCCGGCTCTGCACGTCGGCGAGGCGGGAGATCATCTCCTTCATCTCGGCGTGGGCGCGGCGCCCGAGTCCGCTGGCGATCTGGAGCCGACGTTCCTCGTCGGTCTCGTAGACATAGTCGTCGCCGAGCCGTCGCTTCCAGGAGTCGAGCCGCCGCTCCATCCCCGAGCGATCGACCCGATCGCGGGCCTCGAGGATCGCGGTGAAGACCTCGTGGCCCCGCATCGAGGCGAGATCGGGGTCGTGCTTCATGACCTCGAAGTCGCGGAATCCCTGCTCGACCGCCTCCAGCAACGCCTGCCCCGCAGCATCGCGACGTCCCAGCTTCGCGAACGCGCACGCCCGGTTGTAGTGCATGTGCGGCGTCTCGGGCCATCGCCCGAGGTAGGCATCGATGATCTCGAGCGCCCGCTCGTACCGACCCGCCGCGAACGCACGCACCATGTTCCGCTCGAGCGCGTCGGCGTCTTCTTCCGGTGAAGGTTCACCACGGAGTTCACGGAATGGCTCGGAGGGCCACGGAGTGGGGGAGAAGGTGCGGGAAGACGCTTGGACGCTGGCGTGATGACCGGCCAACGCAAGCAGCATCGCCACGATTCCTGCGCGGGCGGCTCTTCGGTGTCGTACTGGTGAATCGGAAGGCACGGCCCGATCGTAGCATCGTTCCCCGCTCATTCGTCTCCGGCCGTCCTTCACGATCCTCCGTGGCCCTCGGTGTGTCTCCGTGCCTCTCGGTGGTGAAGGGAAGCCCCCAGCACGATCTCCCCGCGGGCGATCGCCGAAATGGCGTCGGGAAAGGCTCGGCATTCCTCGTCGAAGACCCGGGCGGCGAGGGTGGCGACGGTGTCGTCGGGACGGACCGGGCAGCGGCGCTGGAGAAGGACCGCGCCGTGGTCGTAGATCTCGTCGACCGCGTGGACCGTGCAGCCGCTCTCGGGATCGCCCGCGGCGAGGACCGCGGCGTGGACGCGGTCGCCGTACATGCCGTGGCCGCCGTGGCGGGGCAGGAGCGAGGGGTGGATGTTGATGACCCGATCGGTCCAGCGGGGGGCGACCCGGAAATGTCGGAGGTACCCGGCGAGGCAGACGAGGTCGATCTCGGCGTCGCCGAGCACCGCGTCGATCCGATCCGCGACGGTCTCCTTCGGCGCGACCGGCACGATCTCGACCCGCAGCCCGGCATCGCGGCATCGCTCGACGCCCGCGAGCTCCGCGCGATGCGCCACCACGACCTCGATCGACGCCGGCACATCTCCCCGCTCGATCGCCTCGTGCAGGTTGAGCACGGTGCGGCCGCCCCCCGAGATCAGGCAGCCCAGGCGAAGCGTCACGAACCCGCTCCGATCGTCGGGGCGCTGTCGAACGGAATCGCCTGGCCCGCGGCGTTCACCGACACCATGGTGAGCTTCGCGTTGGTGACGTGCACATGGTCGCCGGTCGCGTGCCGCTCGGCCTCGACCCGGACCTCCACGGTCACCGACGATCGCCCGGTGCGGATCGTCCGGGTCATGAACGACACGGTGTCGCCGTCGAAGACCGGAGCGACGAAGTTCACCTGATCCATCGACGCGGTGACCCAGCGATGACGCCCGTTCTTGCGGGCCTCGAGGTATCCGGCCTGGTCGATGCGGCTCAGGATCACGCCGCCGAACACGGTGCCCTGATGGTTGGTGTCGGCGGGCATCATGAGGGCGCGGAGCGCCGTGAGGAATCCGTCGGAGTCGCGGGTCATGGCGTCGGGGTCTCGTCGGCCTCGGGCAGGAAGGGGCCGGACACGAGTCGCTCGGCCGCGAGCGCCTCGATCCAGAGTCGCAGATCGTCCTCGTC
>JAUIHC010000570.1 GCA_030432455.1 Phycisphaerae bacterium
AGGCCGCCGATCTCCTCACCGCCCTCCTCCCCCACCTCGCCGAGGTGCTGCCCGACTGGCGACAGTACGAGGTCGTGGACGGCGTGGTGGCCGCCGACGCCGGCGGCGGGTGAGGGCCGTCCGGGACACCCCTCCGATCCCGGACCTCGGATCCCTCTCCCCACTCGACGCCCACCCGCCACCACGCGATGATGCCGCGATGCGCCTCCGCGTCATCGACAGCCATACCGAAGGTGAGCCCACTCGGGTCGTGATCGACGGGGTTCCGACGCCCTCGGGAGCGACCGTCGCCGAACGGGCGGCGTCGATCTCCCGCGACCTCGACGCCCTCCGCCGCGGACTCGTCCTCGAGCCTCGGGGATCCGACATCCTGGTCGGCGCCTTTCTGGTGCCACCGGATCCCGGGAGCGGCGCCGAGATCGGCGTCGTCTTCGTGAACAACGCGGGCGTCCTCGGCATGTGCGTGCACGGCACGATCGGCGTGGTGCGGACGCTGCAGCACCTCGGTCGGACCTCGGCCGATCCGGGCACGCAGGTCCGGATCGACACCCCGGTCGGGACGGTCACCGCGACCGTCGGCGAGGACGGCGAGATCGCGGTCGAGAATGTGCCGAGCCGACGCACCCTCGCCGGCGTCCGCGTGGAGCTGGACGAACGCGTCGTGCACGCCGACGTCGCCTGGGGCGGCAACTGGTTCGCGCTGGTCAGCGATCACGGCGAAGCGATCGACCCGGCCAATCTCCCCCGACTCGATGATCTCTCCCGCCGGATCCGCCGCGCCCTCAACGACGCGGGGCTCGATCGCGGCGCCGACGGCACGAGCGGCCCGGTCGATCACGTCGAGCTCTTCGGCCCGCCCGCCCGCGGCGGAGACAGCCGCAACTTCGTGCTCTGTCCCGGGGGCGCCTACGACCGCTCTCCGTGCGGGACCGGCACCAGCGCGAAGCTCGCCTGCCTCGCCGCCGACGGCACGCTCGCTCCCGGCGAGCGGTGGGTGCAGGAGTCGATCATCGGCAGTCGCTTCACCGGGTGGTACCGTCCCGGACCCGCCCCCGGCGAGATCGTGCCGACGGTCGCGGGCCGGGCGTGGATCACCGCGGAGACCGAACTGCTCTTCGAGCCGGACGATCCGTGGCGAGGCGAAGGATGGAATCCGGAACGGACCACGGACCATGAACCACCACCGACCGAGCATCGAGGACACTCATGAAGCGTGACGACTGGCGGGGCGTGATGCCCGCGATCACCAATCCGTACCACGACGACCTGTCGATCGATCACGATCGCCTCGCCGCGCACGTCGTCCGCATGGCCGACGCCGGCTGCACCGCCATCGTGACGCCGGGGTCGCTCGGCGAGGGCGGCGCCCTCTCGCTCGATGAGAAGTCGGCGCTGTGGCGGACCGTGGTGACCGCCATCGGCGACCGGATCCCGGTGGTCGCGGCGGTGAGCGCCGTCTCGACCGCCCAGTCGATCGCGATCGCGGACGCCGCGGCGTCCGCGGGCTGCCGCGGTCTCATGGTGCTCCCGGCGTACGCGTACAGCGGACCATGGCGGGAGATGAAGGCGCACTTCGCGGCGATCTTCGCCGCGACCGACCTGTCGTGCATGCTCTACAACAATCCGATCGCGTACCGCGTGGACGTGCGACCCGACCAGCTCGCCGAACTCGCCGCCGATCACGCGAACCTGCACGCGACGAAGGAATCGAGCGGCGACATCCGCCGATTCCGCGAGATCCGGGGCCTGCTCGGCGATCGCCTCGCGATCTTCGTCGGCATCGACGACATGGCGGTGGAGGGCGTGGACGCCGGCGCCGACGGCTGGATCGCCGGTCTGGTGAACGC
>JAUIHC010000084.1 GCA_030432455.1 Phycisphaerae bacterium
GCCACGCTCCGACCGGCAAGGGCGGTGCGGAACGCCTCGGGACGCGACTTCAGATCCACCGCGAGGTCGAGCAGCGAGGTGATCGTGTCGCCGTCGAGATCGCTGATGGCGAGGAGGTCGTTCGGCACGGAGGGGGCCGCGGACCACGGGGGTCCGGGGACGGCGGTGGTGACGCTCATGAGCGACTCTCCAGCAGGGCGTCGCCGATCTCGATCGACGGAGTGAACGAGGCGGGGGTGGCCGGGCGGACGATCGTGGCGGTGGTCTCCTCGGCGAGCGGGGCGGCGAGCACCGCCGGATCGGCCCAGTGACCGATGACGACCGGACATCCGGCGGCCTCGGCCGCGACGAGGGCGCCGCGAACCTTCGGAATCATGCCACCCGAGATCGTGCCATCCTCGATCAGCGACTCGATCGTCCCGGCGTCGAGGAATCGAATCACGGTGCGATCGGCATCCAGCACCCCGGGCACATCGGTGAGCAGCAGCAGCGCCTCGGCGTCGATCGCCGCCGCGACCCCGGCGGCGGCATCATCGGCGTTCACGTTCACCGGCGAGCCGTCGGCGAGCAGGCCGATCGACGAGATGACCGGCACCAGACGCGAGGCCACCAGCGACGCGAGCAGCGTGGCGCGGCCGCCGGTGACGGTGCCGACAGCGCCGGGGTCGAAGGGCACCGGCAGGATCGAGGTCGTGATGCCCGCGTCGTCTCCGAGTCGCAGGGCGATCGACGGCACGCTGCGACGACGAAGATCCGAGAGCAGACCGGTGCCGACCTCGCCCGCGAGGATCGCGGCGATCTCGGGCATGAGTTCGTGGGGCGTCACGCGGATGCCGTCGATGCGTTCGGTCGTCGCGCCGATGCGGCCGAGGTGCCGATCGACCGCGGCGCCGCCGCCGTGCACCACCACGACGCGGGCGCCCGCGGCGGTGGCGGCGGCCAGTCGGTCGAGGAACGCCGGTCGGGCGGTCGCGTCGTCGAGCAGGGCGCCGCCGATCTTCACGACGATGGGGCGGGGATCGAGATCCGAGGGGTCGATCAGCATCGGGCGGCTCCAGTCGAGGGGGCGGCCGAGGTGGCGACGAGACCGAGATCGCGGGGAAGACCGCACCGCAGGTTCAGGCACTGCACCGCCTGGCCCGCGGCGCCCTTGACGAGGTTGTCGATCGCGCTCGAGATCAGGAGCCGCCGATGCGACGGGGCGCCGCGGAGTCCGATGTCGCAGCGGTTGCCGTACCGCACCGCGCCGACGCTCGGCCACGATCCGGCGGGCAGCACGTGCACGCATGCGTGATCGGCGTAGGTCCGTTCAAGCACCGCGCGGGCATCGGACTCGGTCGCACCCTCGACAAGTCGCAGGTGGATCGCGGAGAGGATGCCGCGGTCGAAGGCGCCCAGATGCGGTGTGAACATCACGGGCACGCCGGCGTGCTCGGCCATCTCCGGCTGGTGGCGATGTTCGAGGGCGCCGTAGGCCTGCAGGCTGACTTCGCAGAACGAGGTGTGCGCCTTCGCGGCGCGGCCCGCGCCGCTGACGCCGCTCGTCGAGTCGACGATCACCACCTCGGCGAGATCGACCAGTCCGGCATCGACCAGCGGCCGCACCGGCAGGATCACCGAGGTCGGATAGCAGCCGGGCACCGCGACGAGCGACGCGGTCGCGATCGCGTCGCCCGCGAGTTCGGCGATGCCGTAGACCGCGTCGGCGAGCAGTTCCGGTCGATCGTGCGTGAAGCCGTAGTGCGCGGGGTAGTCCGCGGGGTCTGAGAGTCGGAACGCCGCAGAGAGATCGATCACTGGCACGCCGCGATCGACGAACCACGGCGCCAGTTCGAGGCTCGCCTCGTGCGGGGTCGCCAGCAGCACCGCATCGACGCTCGCAGCCACGATCGCCTCGGGATCGAGCGGCGTGAGCGGAAGCGGCCCGCCGCCCCGGAGTCGGGGATGCAGGTCCGCGAGATCCGCGGCCGCGGCCTCGGTGCGACTCGAACCCGTGAGGATCGCGAGATCGAACTCGGGATGGCTTCGAAGGATGGAGACGAGTTCGGCGCCGGCGTAGCCGGTGGCGCCGACGACCGCGACGGTCGGCATGGCTCAGGCTCCGCGCTGGAGTGCGGCAGGGGGGAAGAGGCCCGTCGCCAGTCGCCGGGCGGCGGCGACGGTTCGGGCCGCGACGAACACCGTGTCGTCGCCGGCGATCGTCCCGAGCACGTCGGGGTCGCGCATCGCATCGATCCGCTGCGCCACCGGATGGGCGTGGGCGGGCGGGGTTCTGAGAACGAGGATCGTGCCGCCGATCTCCGCCGAGACCACCACATCGGACGCGGCATCGGCCGGTCCGGTCGAGGTCGCGGTCGTCAGGGAGGGGCCGGGGAGTTCGTATCCGAGAGGGGACTTCACGGCCCCGATCGCCGCGAGATCACGGCTCAGCGTGGTCTGGGTCGCCGTGACCCCGAGATCGGCGAGCCGATCAGCAAGCTCCTGCTGCGTGGCCACCGGGCCCCGCCGCAGGAGTTCCAGAATCATGGCTCGTCGCTGGGACGCATTCATGCCATGAATATGCACAAGAGGCATGAATATGTCAAGCGAGGGGACGGTTTGATGGCCAACAGGAGGCGCGTTGTGGATATTCGGACCTTGGCTCGAATCCTCCGGGCCAGGTTCGTTCAGGTCATGCAAGAAATGCGGGTCATGCGAGGGAGTTGCTTGGGGGCGAGGCGGTCCTGCGATACTCTTCGGAGGTCTCCGAGTGGTTGGGAGACGTTCCCCTCGTTTCCCACCGTGGGCGGTCGGGCCGCGGAAACGCCCGTCGCCAGCTCTCGTCGTTCCCCCTTCAACAGGAAGAAGAGAACCCATGCGTACCCCGCTCCTCGCGACCGTTGCGGTCGCCGCGATGGCTTCCTCGGCCATGGCCGAGATTTCCGCCTCCTCCGGCTGGGAGGACAATGCCGCCGACGCGCTGCTCGGCACCTTCGGCAACGTCTCCGACTACGGCTACGACCAGGCCAACCCCTTCGCGGGCAACAGCAGCCTGTTCATCATGGAAGATCCGCTGAGCGGCACCCCGCAGGGCTATGTCGCCTGGATCCGCGGCCTCAGCGAAGGTGACACCGTCACCGTCAGCATGTGGTTCAAGGGCGAGGACTCCGGCTCGGGCGACACCATCGCCAAGGGCCGTCTCTGGGCGCACTACACCGACGAGGTCGACACCACCTCGTACCTCGGATCGGCCAGTGGTCCGTCGGACTACGCCGGTGACGAAGGCGTCTGGGAGCAGAGCACCTACACCTGGACCATCGCCGCGGATCAGACCGCCATCATGATCGAGGCGCGTCTCTACAGCTACGGCGAGAACAACATGATCCTCGGCGACGACATGGTCGTCACCGTCAGCAACGACAACGCGAACATCACCGTCGCCGGCGTCATCCCGGCGCCGGGTGCGATCGCGCTGCTCGGCATGGCCGGCCTCGCCGGTCGCCGTCGTCGCGGCTGAATCCGCCGACCCCGACTCGCTCGCGAGTCGAGGTGACTGAACGAACGCCGCGGGCTCCTTGGAGCCCGCGGCGATTCGTTGTGGGCGGGAATGGACGATGGAGAACGGGGGCGGGGGGCGGGAATCACTCCTCGCCGCTGTCGGTTGCCTCCGCGGCGTCTGCGGCGGCCACGGCTTCGGCCTCCTTGGCGACCTCGGGGTCGTTCTCCTCGGTGGCCTTGCCTTCGGCCTCCATCTTGCGGCGGTAGGTGTCGATCTTCCGCTTGTCGGGGCCGATGATGACGCTCATGCGGCGACCGGCCATGCGGGGCTCGGTCTCGACCTTTCCAAGTTCCTCGAGCTGGGCGATGATGTCCCGCATCCGCTCGTTGCCGCGTTCACGGTGGGCCATCTCTCGGCCGCGGAACTGCTGGACGATCTGGACCTTGTGTCCTTCGAGCAGGAACTTGCGGGCCTGACGCATGCGGATCGCGATGTCGTGCGGATCGATCTTCATCGATCGCCCGAGTCGGACCTCCTTCAGTTCGGAGACCTTCGACTTCGCCTTGTTCGCCTTCTCCTTCTTCGACTGCTCGTACTTGTAGCGGCCGTAGTCCATGATTCGGCAGACCGGGGGACGGCTGTCGGCGGCCATCTCCACGAGGTCCATGCCGAGGTCCCGGGCACGGCGCAGGGCATCCTGCGTCTCGACGACGCCGGCCTGCTCGCCGTTCTCGTCGATGAGTCGAATGGGGGAGATCCGGATCCGCTCGTTCATGCGGGGGCCGGTGGGACGCATGTCCTCGCGTCCGAATCCTCTGCGTCGAATGGCGATGGCTGGGTCCTCTCGGGCGGCGGGATCAGAAGGATGTGAAGCCACCTCCGGAACCGCCGCGGGTCCGGAGGGGAGTCGAGTCATGAGACGTGGACGCGACGGGGGCCGGCATGTCGGGGACGCTGGGCGTCCTCATGATGCGGGCCGGGCGGGGTCGAGCATGCGCTGGACTTCCGTGGGGGCCTCGGCCCCGGTGCGTCGCGGGTCGGACCGACACCATGTCGGCCAGACCCGTCACGGTATATCGGCCGGGGGCGCGAATCAAGATGATCGGGGAATGGTGGTCGGCCCGATCGGGCATCGGTCGGTCGGTGGACACCCGGAGCGTGCCCGGTCCCGACTCGGCATCCGGGTGTGGTGGTCCGAGTCGGCCGGAGTCGCCACGGGGCCTGCCGATGGTCCTTGACGCCTGGATTGATTTGACGCCTAGATTGAAAAGGGTACTCTCCCTGTCTGGGCTAGGTGTGCGGCATCGCCGTGTCGGCCGGTCCCGATATCCCGTCACTCAACGAGATCAAGAAGGAGATCAAGATGACATTCAGTTCGAGCATGACCCGACTGGGCATCGCGCTGGGATTGGGGCTGCTGTCGCAGCCGACCTCGGCCGAGACCTTCGAGGTGCCCGTCGGGGCGTATCTGCAGGACTGGATCAATCTGGCACAGGATGGTGACGTCCTTCAACTTCAGGTCGGCGTCTACTTCCAGGGGGCCGGGCCGTCGTTCGTCATCAGCGGGAAGTCGATCACCATCCGCGGGGCGGCGTTGGATGCCCTCGGGTCTCCCACGACCTTCGTGTTCGGCAACGGCTTCGACACCGGATCCATCCTGGGGATCGTGGGCAGTGCGGCCGACGACACTCGGATCGAGCGGTTGACGTTCACGGGCGGTCAGGCAGCCGCCGGGGGCGCGGTCGCCATCTACGACGCGGGTCCCACGCTGACCGACTGCCGCTTCCAGCTCTGCGAGGCGGAGGAAGGTGGCGGGGCGCTGGCGATCTCCGGCGGAACGAGCGTGCTGGAGCGGTGCGTCTTCCAGGGAAACACCGCACCGCTCGGTGGAGGCGCCTTTGTCATCGGTCTGACCTCCTCGGTGGTGTTCCGAGACTGCACCTTCTTCGCCAATGTCGCGGACGATCAGGGCGGTGGTCTCTACATCGGCGCGGCGGGAACGACCGACCTGACCGGCTGCAGCTTCCAGGTCAACGAGGCGGGCGACAAGGGGGGCGGGATGGCCGCCTTCGCGACCGGTACCCGCCTGCGCGCCTGCCAGTTTCTTGCCAACGTCGCTGGCGACTACGGCGGAGGGATGGACAGCAGCGGCGCAACCTCGACCCAGTACGAGTGCGAGTACCGGAACAACGTCGCCGGTGAAGGCGGCGGATACCACTACAACGACGACAAGGACATCGGCGGGGGCTACCTCCTTCGATCCAGATTCCATCGCTGCACCTTCGTGGACAATCTGGCGGAATCCGGCGGGGGAGGCGGCGTCGATTTCTACAGCGGGCTCGTCTACTTCAGCAACTGCGGCTTCGCGGGCAATCGTGCGGAGAACGGGTTCGCCACGTCTGCGCGTGGTGGCGCAGTCCGACTGCAAGGCTGTGCCGGGTCGATGGACGGCTGTCGCGTGGTCTCCAACACGGCCGACGGCAGTGGAGGGGGCATCTACACGGAGATCGACGCCGGGTTCGATGTCGGAAGCACGGCGTTCTGCGGCAATCTCCCGGAGAACACCGCCGAGGGCATCGGCGGAGGGTTCTCGACCTCCCCGACCTATCCGAATCGACTGTCGGTGGTCTGTGCGGACGCCGACGGGGATGGATATCCGGATGTGACGGACTTCTGCCCCGATGAGCTTGACCTGGACCTCGATGGCGACTGGCTGCCGGGGTGTCTCGACGAGTGGTACGGGAAGGCCGTCGTCGGCGATGTGATCCCCGATGGAGACGGCGCCGGACTCGCGATGGCGTTCTCGATCCGGGCCAGCGACCTGCCGTGTGACGTCTCCCTCATCCGGGTCACGCTTGGAAATCGGATCGAGACGGGAAATCCGAGTCAGAGCCTCATCTCCAGAGGGTACTTCGAACATTCGTGGATCGGCGACCTGGCGGCCACCCTGCACGGTCCTGATGGCATCGTGATCCCGATCTTCGATCGCCCCGGGGGGGCCGGGGAAAGCAGCGACTTCGACGGCACCTACATCTTCACGGATGGCGGCCAGGATCTGTGGGCGGCGGCGGCCGCCGCCGACGGCTCGCAACCGATCGCGGGCGGCTTCTACGGGGCCAGCGATGCATCCGGCACGCCGGTCTCGATGCAGGACGCGATCGCCGGGCGATCCCTGATCGGTGACTGGACGCTCTCGATCGTGGACCACGAGCCGGCGGACCGGGGGCAGCTGATGACCGCGACGGTGGAATTCCGCACCGGCGTCGTCGATGTCTTCACGGATCTCGACGGCGACGGTGTGTTGGACTGCAGCGACAACTGTCCGAGCACGCCCAATGTCGATCAGGCCGATGCCGACGGCGACGGGATCGGTGACCTCTGCGACCTCTGCCCGGCCGGCGACGACACCATCGACACCGATTCGGACGGCATCCCGGATGCCTGCGATCCCTGTCCGACCTGGTCGGGCGACTGCGCCGACGACGGTGACACGCTGATCGTCGCGCCTGGGGAGTCCATCCAGGCGGCGATCGATCTGGTGGCGGTGGGCGGCAGGGTCGAGATCGCCGAGGGAACCCACGACATCACCGCTCCGATCGACCTCCGCGGCAAGGCGGTGACGATCGTCGGGACGGCGGTCTCCGGCATTCCCGTGACCATTCTCGATGGCGGGCATGTCCCAGGCGTCGCCGACGGCACGCGGATCCTGATCTGCCGGAGCGGCGAGACCGATGCGACCGTCCTCGCGAATCTGGTGATCCGGAACGGCTACGACTTCGGCGGCGGCGGCGGGATGCTCATCGAAGGCAGCAGTCCGACCCTCCTGAACTGCTGGTTCCTGCAGAACCGCAGCTCGAGCTACGGCGGCGGCATGCGGAACGTCGAAGGCGCCGCCCCCGCACTGTTCGACTGCCGGTTCATCGGGAATGAGGCCGCGGGTGGCGGCGGAATGATCAACGTGAACGGCAGTGGTCCGAGGGTCGTTCGCTGCCGGTTCGAGGGCAACGTCGTCACGCAGCATGGCGGTGGCATCTACAACTCGAACGGAAGCCCGTTGGTGGAGGACTGCGTCTTCTCGCAGAACACCGCGGCTCAGTTCGGCGGTGCCGTCTTCAACTATCTTGAGAGCCTTCCCGTGCTGGAACGGTGCCTCTTCATCGAGAATGAGGGGGCGACCGGGGCCGTCATGAACAGCGAAGGTGGAGGCCTCCCGACGGTCATCGACGCCGTCATCTGCGGAAGCGGCTCGACGCCGATCGCCGGTACGTGGACCGATGGCGGCGGGAACTGCATCCTCGAGTTCTGCATCGACGAGGACGCCGACGGAATCCCCGACGGATGCACGCCACCCTGTTCCGCGGATCTCGACGGGAACGGCATGGTGGATGCCGCCGACCTCGGGCTCATGGTCGCGTCGTGGGGGCCGTGCCCGGACTGCGACGGCGATCTCACCGGTGACGGGATCGTCGATGCGGGCGACATCGGTCTCCTGCTCGGCGCCTGGGGGCTCTGCCCCGAATAGTCGTCGCCGCAGCGACCGACGACACCCCCCTCGAACGAACCGCCCCCGGCCGGGAATGGCCGGGGGCGGTTCATTCGTTGGCTTCGGGAAGGACCGGGCCTTGCAGCGGACGAAGGGGATGGAGTGGTCTGTTCAATCGCTGCAGGTGCCCCGTTCGAGCCATGCCTGCGTTCAGGGGCCGCGGGGCACCTCGACTCTCGTCCCCGCATGCACAGGGGAGCCGACTGGCCATCGGGTCGAGGCAAGACCCGAGTCAGCCCGCCTGGACCGTCTCGAAGCGATCGATGAGCCGCGTCTCGCCGCGGGTACGACTCTCGGTCGAGACGGTCTCGAGGAAGTCGTCGAGCCCGATCGAGCCGAGGTTGCGCTCGATGCCGAACGCCCGGATCGAGACCTCGCGGCTCTCGGCGTCGCGCGGGCCGACCACCGCGAGATACGGCACCTTCATGTCGGTGGCGATCTTGACCTTGGCCTGGATCCGCTCCGAGCCGTCGTCGAGCGTCGTCCGGATGCCGAGGGCCTTGAGCTTCTCGTGCACCTCGCGGGCGTAGTCGGCGCTCTTGTCGCTGATCGGCAGCACCCGGACCTGCTCGGGGGCGAGCCAGCACGGGAACGCCCCGGCGAAGTGCTCGATGAGCACACCGACGAACCGTTCCATCGAGCCGAACGGGGCGCGGTGGATCATGACGGGGCGATGTCGGGCGTTGTCGGCCCCGATGTACTCGAGGCCGAACCGCTCGGGCAGGTTGTAGTCCACCTGGACGGTGCCGAGCTGCCACTCGCGGCCGATCACGTCCTTCACCACGAAGTCGATCTTCGGGCCGTAGAACGCGGCCTCGCCGGGCTCCTCGCTGAACTTCGCCCCGAGTTCGCGGGCCGCGTCGCGGCACGCCTGCTCGGCCTTGTCCCAGTTGGCGGGATCGCCGACATACTTGCTCGAGTCGGGATCGCGCAGTCCGACGCGGACGCGGTAGTCCTCCATGCCGAGCGTCTTGAAGATGAGCTTCACGATCGAGAGGCAGCCGCGGACCTCGTCGGCGATCTGGTCCTCGCGACAGAAGAGGTGCGCGTCGTCCTGCGTGAAGCCTCGCACGCGGGTGAGGCCGCCGATCTCACCCGACTGCTCCCAGCGGTAGACGGTGCCGAACTCCGCGAGACGCAGCGGCAGGTCGCGGTAGCTCCGCTGCTCACTCGCGTAGATGCGGATGTGGTGCGGGCAGTTCATCGGCTTGAGGAGATAGCCGTCGATCTCGCCCTCGTCGAGCCGGTTGGCCAGATCGCCGCAGGTGCAGCCTTCGGTCGCCAGGTCGTGGATCTGGGCCCGGTCGATGACCGGCGTGTACTGGCTCTCCTGGTAGTACGGGAAGTGGCCGCTGGTGCGGTAGAGATCGAGCTTGCCGATGTGCGGGGTGAAGACCTGGTGGTAGCCCTGCTTGCGGAGTTCCTCGCCGATGAAGTCCTGCAGGCACTGACGCACGACGGCTCCGTTCGGCGTCCAGAGGACGAGCCCCTGTCCGACCTGCTCGTCGATGTGGAAGAGCCGGAGCTGCCTCCCGAGCACGCGATGGTCCCGCTTGCGGGCCTCCTCCAGCCGCTCGAGATGCGCCTTGAGCTGCTTCTTGTCGGCGAACGCGGTGCCGTACACGCGGGTGAGCCGGTCGCTGTTCTCGTCGCCGTGCCAGTAGCTCGACGCGAGACTCATGACCTTGAACGCCCCGATGCAGCCGGTCGAGGGGACATGCGGGCCGCGGCAGAGGTCCTCCCAGTTCGTGCCCGGTTCGCCGGTCGCGTACCACGAGAGTTCGCCGCTGCCCGCCTCGGCGGCGCGTTCGGCGTTGTCGATCTTGTACTTCGAGCCTTCGCC
>JAUIHC010000085.1 GCA_030432455.1 Phycisphaerae bacterium
GCTCGATTGCGTCGAGCAGACCGCGACCTTCGAGATTCCTCGCGCGACCTGGGAAGCCGCGGCGGCGGACGGTACGCGGGCCTTCGAGGTCTACGCCTCCCCCACCGTCGATCCCGCGGCGTGCGCGGAGAGCCGCGTGTCGATCTCGGTCGCGTATCTCGGGGTGCCGGTCGATTGCAACGCCAACGGCCTCTGGGACGGCTGCGACATCGGCGAAGGTGTCTCGACCGACTACGACGGCGACGGCACGCCCGACGACTGCCAGCCCGACTGCGACGGCGACGGCCAACCCGACGCCTGGGCGATCAGCGAAGGGCTCGTGCCCGACTGCAACGCGAACGGCGAGCCGGATTCGTGCGACATCGCGAGCGGCGTCTCGAATGACGTGGACAGCAACAGTGTGCCCGACGAGTGCAAGCCCGACTGCAACGGGAACGGCCTGCCCGATGCCTACGAGATCGCGACGGGTCTGGAGCAGGACTGCAACACCAACGGTCGCCCGGATTCCTGCGACATCGAGGAACTCGGCGAGCCCGACTGCGACGGCGACGGCGCGATCGATCTCTGTGCGATCGCGGACGGCAGCGTGCCCGACTGCAACGCGAACGAGATTCCCGATTCGTGCGACCTCGCTTCGGGAACTTCCAACGACGTCGATGCCGACACGGTGCCCGACGACTGCCAGCCCGACTGCAACGGCAACGGCCTGCCCGACGCCTACGAACTGGCACAGGGTCTCGCCACCGACTGCAACGGCAACGACCTGCCCGACACCTGCGACATCGCGGCGGGCGACGATCCGGACGACAACGCCAACGGCGTCCCCGATGGCTGCGATGTTGCCCGCGGCGACCTCGACCTCGACGGCTGCGTCGGCCCCGCCGACCTCGGCTTCATGCTCGCCCTCTGGGGCATCCCGAACCCGCCGGTCGGCGATCTCACCGGCGACGGGGTGATCAATGCCGCGGACCTGGGGATCCTGCTCGGGAACTGGGACTGCGGGCTGTGATCGGGCCGGGCGGGCGTGGCGGGTCGTGACCGTTCGGACCGAGGGCGTCGCCGTCGGCCGAATGGGCTACGATCGCGAACCCCCGAACCTCGGAGATTCCGCATGCGTGGCGTGGCCAACTGCCTGATCGTGTCCGTGCTCACCCTGTCGTCCGCCTTCGCCGTCACCGGATGCGGCGACCCGCCCACGCCCATGGCGCAGGCCGCGCAGACCGACACCGTGGTGCTCGGGGTCAAGGGGATGCACTGCGACGGGTGCGTGAACGCGGTCACCACCAAGGTGTCGAAGGTCGAGGGCGTGCAGTCGTGCGAGGTCAGCCTCGAAGAGGAGACGGCGACGATCGTGGCGGATCCGGCCGCGTTCGCGGATGCGCGAGCTGCCATCGAGAAGCTCGGGTATGAGGTGGTGCCGGCGGTGGAGTGATCGCAGAGCCAGCCACGAACCCCCTCCGCCCGCTCCGCGGGCACCTCCCCCGCACGCGGGGGAGGAGAATTGCGGGGGCCGCGTTCCCCCCGCCCTCATCTCACGCCAACGCCTCCAGCAACCGCTGCGTCGCCTCGTCCAGACCGACATCCTGCCTCGCCCCCGCCGCGTGGACATGACCGCCGCCGCCGAACCGTGCCGCGAGTTCGTTGACATCCACGAACGAGCCGCCGTCGATGCCGGGCTTGCTGCGGAAGCTCATCTTCGTGCGGCCCTGCTCCGCCTGGGTGAGCAGCACACTCGCCCGGACGGTGCCGATCTCGAGCGGCGTGTTCACGATGCCCGCGAGCTCCTCCATGTTCGCTCCGGTCTCGGCGAAGTCCTCGAGCCCGAGCCGCATGACCGCGACCGCGCCGTGATCGGCGTAGGTCAGCGACCCGAGGGCGCGGGCGAGCATCGCGAACCGGGCGGGCGTCGCGTTCTGCTCGATGCGGGCGTAGATCGAATCCTTGTCGGCGCCGCATTCCATGAGCCGGGCGGCGAGGCGATAGACCTCGGGACCGGCGCTTGAGAAGCGGAACCAGCCGGTGTCGGTCGCGAGCCCGAGGAACAGCGCCTCGGCGATGCGGTCGCCGCAGAGATCGACACCGAGCGCGTCGAGCACCGGGACCAGCGCCTGCGTGGCGCTCGCGCAGCGCACATCCACCACCCGCATCCCGGCGACCGAGCCGCCGCGGGCGTGGTGGTCGATGCCGACGACACGCTCGGTACGGGCCCGCAGCCAGTCGGTGAAGGGATCGAGTTGCGTCCACGCCCCCGTGTCCACCACCGCCACGAGGTCGGGCTCGCCGGGCACCGGTCGGTCGGTCTCGGGGACCTGTTCGACGCGGGAGACGAGGTCGGACTCGCCGACCATCGAGAGCAGGTTGGCGTCGATCGGACCGGACAACAGCACCCTGCTCGCGACCCCGAGTTGCCGGAGCCCGCGATGCAGGCCCAGCGCCGTCCCGAGGGCGTCGCCGTCGGGCTTCTGATGCGTGAGGATCAGGACATCGCCGCCGGTGCGCAGCCGGTCGGCGACCTCCGCGGGGGTGGCGTTGGATTCGTAGACGAAGCCGGGTTCGTCCCAGGGATGTTCGACGGCCTGACTCACGAGGTCGCTCCGGTTGGCGGTTGCAGAATGGACGCCGCCACCCGGCGAACCTGTTCGAGATCACGGTCGAGCTGGGCGAGAAAGGCGTCGAGCGAGTCGTAGCGTTCCTGCCCGCGCAGACGACGATCGAGCGAGGTCTCGATCCGCCAGCCGTAGTCGTCGAGCGTGCCGTCCCAGTCGAGGACATGCACCTCGGCGACCCGCGGCGTCTCGATGAAGGTCGGCTTGGATCCGATGCTGACCGCCGCGGGTCGTCGGGTGCCGTCGGGAAGCGTGGCGATGCCCGCGTAGACGCCGTCGCCCGGCAGCATCGCGCCTTCGAGATCGAGGTTCGCGGTCGGGATGCCGATCGTGCGGCCCCGCTGATCGCCGGACACGACGCGGCCCACCAGCGAGGGCGGGCGGCCGAGCACCCGGGCGGCGTCCTCGACCCGCCCGAGATCGAGCAGGCGGCGAACCACCGAACTGCGGGCGGGCACCTCCAGCCCGTCGGCGAGTCGGATGCGTCGTTCGTCCGCGACCACGACCCGGGCGTCGCGAGCCGCGCCGAACCCGCGGAGGGTCTCGATCGAGCCCGAACGGCCACGGCCGAACCGGAAGTCCGGCCCCTCGACGATCGCGGCCAGCGGACCGTCGAGACGGGCCAGCAGGTCGTCGAGGAACGCCTCGGGCTCGAGCGCGAGCAGGTCGGGCGTGGTGTCGAGTTCGAGCACGCGGTCCGCCCCCGCCTCGAGCAGTCGGCGACGACGCTCGGGAGCGGTGAGGATCCGAGGGGCCTCGGGAAGCCCGAGCACGACGGCGGGAGCGGGCTCGAAGGTGACCGCGACCACCGCCCCGCCCGGCCCCGCGGCCTCGCGGGCGAGGTCGAGAAGCGCTCGATGACCGAGGTGGACGCCGTCGAAGTTGCCGATGGTGACGCCGAGCATGACGGAGTTCGGGCAGGGGTGCCGAGCGGGGTGCCGAAGAGGATCCGGGGGATGGTCGGGCAGGACCGGAAACCGATTGCCGGAGAGGGCTGGCGCGACCGCCGGCATCGTCCGATGGTTGAGGGAGGAAAGCCCGACAGGGTAGCCTGTTCCGATTCCCCCCACCGACGTCCGGCGCCGGACGGCACGGGGATTCCGGGACCCCCAGCCGCCAGCGAGGACGACATCCGATGGGCACCGCCGCCGCCGACCAGCCGTCTCATCCGACCGGACACGCCGAACCCGAGAAGCTCGTCGAGGAGCTGGTCGGCAGCTTCCAGCATACGGCCGAGGACATCGTGCCCTGGTTCCTCGAGCAGATGCCGAGGATGTACTTTCAGGACACCGATCACGCGACGCAGCTGAGCCACCTCAAGGCGATCGTCGCGGCGCGGTCGAGCGACCGCCCGATCGACATGACGCTGGTGAGCGAGGACGGGTCGATCTGGACCACGCTCCGCGGCGACGACAGTCCGGGCGTCCTCGCCGAGATCGTCAAGAACCTGCCGATGGACAACTCGCTGCGGGCGGCGAAGGTCCACACCAGTTCCGACGGACTCGTGGTGCTCGACACCTTCGAGTTCGGCGAGCCCCACCCCTTCGACGAGAACGACCCCCGCCAGAAGCGGAAGCTCGACCAGACGATCGAGTGGGCCGCGGCGAACCGCCCCGAATGGTCGGCCGAGACGATCCGCGGACACTTCCGCAACTGCGCGAGCGACTACATCACCACGCTCACGCCGCTCCGCATCTCGCACCACCACGAACTCTTCAGTCGGGTGAGCGGCACCGACGGCACGATCGTCGAGCTGGAGCCCGAAGCCGATCCGTCGTTCAGCCGGATCACCGTGGTCTTCGGCAACGCCCGGACCCGCACCTCGCTCGAGCGATGCTCGCGACTGCTCGCCCGCCACGGCATCTCGATCGCCCGGGCGTACCTCGATGTCGTGCAGGACCCCGCCCACGGCGTGGTCACCTACGTCGGGTTCGTGGTCAAGGGGCCGGACGGCAAGGCCATCGATCCCGAGAGCGATCTCTGGACCCGGGTCCGCAAGGACCTCACCCGCGTGAAGTGGGTGCACTACGAGGTGCTGGAGATGCTCTCCCGGCATCCCGAACTGCACATCGGTCTCACCGAGATCGTGCTCGGCCTCTCGCACCTCGTGCATCAGGTGCTCGGTCCGCAGGCCCGCTTCGAGTTCAGCCGCGAGCGGGTGGTCGCCTCGGCCGAGGCGAACCTCTCGCTCTCCATGCGGATCGCGGAGCTCTTCAAGGCCCGCTTCGATCCCCGCGGCCCGCTCGACGACGACGCCTTCGACGCCCGGGACCGGGACCTCGTCAAGGACATCGAGCGGACCTCCTCCAGCGAGTCGTCCAAGACCGTGCTGCTCACCATGCTCGACGCGGTGCGGCACACCCTGCGGACGAACTACCACGTCCACGGCCGCTTCGGCTTCGCCCTGCGACTCGACCCCGAGTTTCTGCGAAACGACGACCGGCCGGAGCATCCGTTCGGCACCTTCTTCGTGCACGGCCGCGGCTTCGACGGCTTCCATGTGCGATTCCAGGACATCGCCCGCGGCGGTCTCCGCGTGGTCATGCCCCGCACCGAGGCCCAGCACGGCCGCGAGGCCGAGCGGCTCTACGACGAGGTCTACGGGCTCTCGTTCGCGCAGCAGCTCAAGAACAAGGACATCCCCGAAGGCGGCGCGAAGGCGGCGATCCTGCTCGAACCCGGCGCGGGCATCGACCGCTGCGTGAAGGCGTTCGTGAACTCGATCCTCGACCTCATCACCGAGGATCCCGAGACCCGCGCCCAGATCGTCGATCGCAGCGGCGTGCAGGAGCTCATCTACCTCGGCCCCGACGAGAACATCACCCCCGCCCACATCGAGTGGATCGTGCAGCGGGCCCGTCTCCGCGGCTACTCGCTGCCCACCGCGTTCATGAGTTCGAAGCCCGGCGCGGGCATCAACCACAAGGTCTACGGCGTCACCAGCGAGGGCGTGAACGTCTTCCTCGATGTGGCGCTCCGCTCGGTCGGCATCGACCCCCGCACCCAGCCGTTCACGGTGAAGATCACCGGCGGCCCCGACGGCGACGTCGCGGGCAACATGATCCGCATCCTGCACCGCGACTACGGCGACCACGCCCGCATCGTCGCGATCGGCGACGGATCGGGTTCGGGCGAGGATCCCGAGGGCTTCGACATCGGCGAGCTCATGCGGCTCTTCGAGCAGGCCCTGCCGATCGCGGAGTTCGACCGCTCGAAGCTGAGCGCGAAGGGCCGCATCACCAGCGTGGACGAGCCCGACGGCCCGCAGCTCCGCAACACCCTGCACAATCGCGTGGTCGCCGACGCGTTCGTCCCCGCGGGCGGCCGCCCCGCCACGATCCACGCGGGCAACTGGCGGGAGTTCCTGCAGGCCGACGGCACGCCGAGCGCGAAGGTCATCTCCGAGGGTGCGAACCTGTTCCTCACCCCCGAGGCCCGCGAGCATCTCTGTCAGGCGGGCTGCGTCATCATCAAGGACTCGTCGGCCAACAAGTGCGGCGTCATCTGCTCCAGCTTCGAGATCGGGGCGTGCATGATCCTCGACGAGCAGGAGTTCCTCGCGATCAAGCCGCGGTTCGTCGAACAGGTGCTCGACCGGCTCCGCGAGCTCGCCCGCCTCGAGGCCGAGCTGCTCATCGCCGAGCATCGTCGTCATCCCGAGATCAGCCTCCCGCAGCTCTCGACGAGACTCAGCAAGATCATCAACGCCTCGGCGCCCGCGATCATGGCGTCGATCGCGAACTGGTCGGCCGAGGATCTCGACTCCGCGAACCAGCTCGTCCGCGACCATCTCCCGCAGATCCTGCAGGACACCGGCGGCGAGCGGGTCTGGACGCATCTGCCCGAGCGGTACCGGCACTGGATGATGGCGAAGCGACTCGCCTCGGGCATGGCGTACCGCGAGGGCATCGACTTCCTCGACGGCATGAAGCCCGACGCGATCGCGAGCCTCGCCCTCCGCTACCTCCGACAGGACCTCCGGGTCCGCGGTCTGGTGACCGAACTCCAGTCCGCGGACTGCCCCGACCGCGACACCGTCATCCGCCTGCTGCAGGACGGCGGCATCCGGGCGGGGCTTCGCGAGGTGTGATCCGGCGACGGGGTTCGATTCACCACGGGGTCGATTCACCACGGAGAACACGGAGGGGCACGGAGGGCCACGGAGAGAGGTGGATGGGCGTCATCGAGCACGATGCGGGCTGCAGTCCATCGTGTTCAATCATGCACCCTTCCGTCCCTCTGTGCCTCTGTGCCTCTGTGGTCAAACCACGAACCCGCGACAGCGCACCGCATTCAAGCATGCACCCTTCCGTCCCTCTGTGCCTCTGTGGTCAAACCACGAACCCGCGACAGCGCACCGCATTCAAGCATGCACCTGATCCCAACTCCGTGGCCCTCCGTGCCCCTCCGTGTTCTCCGTGGTGACAAGACGACCTCCGTGGTGACAAAACGACCTCCGTGGTGACAAGACGACCTCACGGCGACGATCGCCTCGAGGTCACTCCGGGATCGGCGTGATGTCGAGGTCGCTCGAGCGGTTCACCCGGACGGTCCAGGTGATCGCCGCGTCGGCGCCGGGGGCGAGGGGGACGAGCCACTTCATGAGGCCCTGCTTCGCGTCGGTGGCGAGGTAGTCGGCGTCGGTGGCGAGGGCCGGCCTCGGGTTGACCACCGAGACCTCGATCTCGCCGTCGCGACTCACCGGGCGGCGATCCCAGACCTCGACGGTCGCGGCGG
This sequence comes from Phycisphaerae bacterium, assembly GCA_030432455.1. GTDB lineage: Bacteria > Planctomycetota > Phycisphaerae > Phycisphaerales > SM1A02. Next base: position 7,344 of record JAUIHC010000085.1, read on the forward strand.
TGTCGCCGTCGTTGCGAATCTCGATGCGGTACTCGAGACTGGTCTGCAGTCCGGCCCCGAAGAGCCCGGTCTTCTCGGTGTTCTTCGCGAGCATCGTCCGCTCGACGGTGATCGCCGGGTCGGGACCGAACCAGACATCGAAGTCCCCTCCCGCGGGCACCTCCTCGATCCAGGTCGGACCGATGTACTCGCCCTCCATGAAGAGCGACGCCTCGCCCGCGAGCAGCACGAACGGGCTTCGGTTGGCGAGGTCCCCGCGAAGGTAGACCTGCTCCTCCACGAGCGGCCGGGCGACGAGGACGCGAGTCGCCGGGGCGGCGATGTCGGCGATGCGAAGCCGCGCGGTGCGTTCGCGATCGCTCCGCACCGAGACATGCCGCGGCAGGCGGTAGGTGACCGCGGTCCCCCCGCTCGCGACAGACGCGTCCCGCATCGCGTCGCGGGTGGCGGCCTTGCGGGCGAGCCCGGTTCCTCCTCCTCCTCCGTAGCCCGGCGCCACGGCGGTATCGGCCTCGGGCATCGGCACGGCGTTGCTGGCGACCGCGCCCTGCGGGCGGTCCCGGCGACGATCGACGAAGACCGGGCGGATCTCCGCCGGTCCGCTCGGAGTCGACGGCGTCGCGGTCGAGAGCGTCATCGCCACGTCGTTCCAGTCCTCGCCGGTCGCCTGACGGACGATCGCCTCGTACTCGACCGGCATCACCGGCTCGCCCCGCATGCTTCGGATCGAGTACGACGGTCGCCAGCCGGCGTCGCGACGGAGGTACCGCACCGCGACCGCCGCCTCGCCCGGTTCCGGGGCGGCGACCCGGACCGTGGCGACGGTCTCCCGCGACACCTCACCACTGCGGCCGAGCGCCCGCTTCGCCCGTTCGAGCCCCGCGGTCGCGTCCTCGACCCGCCGGATCGCATCGAGCAGCTCCGCCTGCAGCCGGGTGCGTTCGGCCCGGACGAACTGAAGTTGTCGCGCCACCGACTCGAGGTCCAGGTCGGCGGTGCCGCCGGCATCGGTCGCATCGTTCGCGGCCCGGACTCCGATCGCCTCCACGAAGCCGAGGTCGTTCTCGACGCCCTGGCGTTCGAGTTCGACGCGACGAAGCGTCGCCTCCGCCTCGCGAACCGCGGCCCGGAGCGAACCCGGGTCGTCCACCACCGGCCGCTCGCGGACCGTGACATCGACGCCGAGCACCGCGAAGGGCGGATTCACCGACGCCCGCACGCCCGCGAGCCCCTCGCCGCCCGGATCGGGAATCCCGGTGAACACGAGTTCGTGAATGCCCGGTTCGAGGGTCACGGTCGTGCCGCGACGGATGTCCGCCCCGGTGCCGTAGAGCACGACCGCATCGACCTCGGAGGCGACCTCGATCGGTACGACCTCATCGGCGGCGGCAGGCGAAGCGGACACGGAGGCGGCGACGACGAACGCGGCAGCAAGGTGGATCATGACGGAGCTCCCTTGGAATGCCGCGTTCTACCACGGCGGCGAGGTCGCACGACAGGGGGTGTTTCCTGTCCGAGGACCACACGAGTCGCAGAGGACACCGATGGCACCGAGGGTGTGCGGGGAGCTTCTCATGCGTGGATCGCACCACTGGCGACCCGGCTCACCCACCCATTCCAATCCCCCTCGGTGTCCGCTGTGTCCCTCTGTGACTCTGTGACTCTGTGACTCTGTGGCCGACAACCTCCCCCGATCAGGTCCACCACGGGGTCGCGGGCGGTTCGAAGATGATCGCCTCGGTGAGGAACTCGATCGCCCGCTGCAGCCCCTCCTCGATCGACATGAGGGCGTCCTCGTGCTCGATCGAGAGCACATGGTCGTAGCCCTGCACCCGCAGCATCGAGACGAACGGCTTCCAGAACTCGTGACCGTGGCCCCAGCCGCAGGTGCGGAAGCTCCACGACCGGTGCGCGAGATCGGTGTACGGCCGCGCGTCGTTGTAGCCGTTGATGCGGCCCTGGTGCGGGTTGAGTTCGGTGTCCTTGGCGTGGACGTAGAAGAGCAGGCCCGCCTCGCCGAGGACGCGGGCGCTCTCGACGGGGTCGATGCCCTGCCAGAAGAAGTGCGACGGATCGAGGTTCGCGCCGAGGACCGGCTTGCCCTTGAGACCCGACGCCTTCATCGATCGCTCGCTGAGACGAATGAGCGTGTCGGGGTTGTACGCGCAGAAGCCGGGGTGCGCCTCCCACGCGACCTTGACCCCGTGCTGGCGACAGAGCTTCGCCTGCTTCGCCCAGTACGGCACGAGCACCTCGTCCCACTGGTACTGCAGGATGTCCGCGAAGTCGGGCGGCCAGGCGCAGGTGACCCAGTTCGGCGTCTTGTCGCTCTTGGAGCCACCGGGGCAGCCGCTGAAGGTGATGACGATGTCGGTACCGAGCTTCGGGGCGAGCTTCACCGCCCGCTCGAACGCGGCGTGGTCGGCCTTCGCGTGCTTCGCCACCGGGTGGACGGGATTGCCGTGGACCGCGAGGCCGGAGATCTCCAGT
>JAUIHC010000571.1 GCA_030432455.1 Phycisphaerae bacterium
CATCGCTTCGCTACGACGATCGCGGGATCGCGGGCAGTACCGGCGAGTTCGCGACCGCGACGACCATGGATCTTGCCGACGACGCCGCCGCGGCGCTGGCGTTCCTGAAGACCCAGCCCGGCATCGATCCTGCCCGCTGCGGCGCGGCGGGGCACAGCGAGGGTGGGGCGGTGGTCGCAATCGTGGGGGCAGGCATGGCGCCGCAGTTCGCGGAGTCGTCGCCGGCGTTCGTGGTGTCGATCGCGGGATGCGGCGTCTCCGGCGCCCGCGTGCTCGCCGACCAGTTGGCGCGGATCTACCGCGCGTCCGGTGTCGATGAACCGACGATCGAGGAGATCCGCACTCGACAAGCCCGCGTGCTCGCGGCGATGACCGCGGATGAGACGGACGCCGACGAACTCCGCGCCGCGATACGGGCGTTGCAGGAGGCGCAGATCGCGATGCAGGGCGGCGAGGTCGATGACGCCACGCGTGCGTCGCTTGAGGCTGCAGGCGTCGGGGAGATGTTGTCGCCGTGGATGCGCTTCTTCGTGCGGTTCGATCCCGCCGAGGCGTTCGCGAAGGTGCCGGTGCCGATCCTCGCGATCAACGGCACGCTCGATCTGCAGGTCTGGCACGACCTGAACCTGCCCGCGATCGAGAACGCCGTGAAGGCCGGCGGTGGACGCGTGAAGATCGTTCGTCTCGAAGGTCTCAACCACATGCTCCAACCCGCGACGACCGGCGGCATCGACGAGTACGGCGCGATCGACCTGACGATGGACGAGGCCGCGATGGCCCTGATCGCGAACTGGATTCTCGAACAGCCCGCCGTCGCGGCGGTCCGGAGTGCGGAGTGATGTCGTTCGGACTCAGTCGAGGGCGTGAGCAGGACTTCGACGGGTACGGACTCGTTCGGGCCGATCTGCCGCCGTTCGAGGCCGGCGTGTGGGATCCGCGAACGCTCTTCGAGCATCCCGAGCGACCGTTCGAACTGGAGATCGGTTCCGGCAAGGGGACCTTTCTCGTGCAGCAGGCCGGGCTCCAGCCCGAGACGAACTTCCTCGGGATCGAATGGGCCGGTGAGTTCTTCCGCTACGCGGCCGATCGCATCCGGCGCCACGCGATGCCCAATGTCCGGATGCTGCACGAGGACGCGACCGAGGTCGTGGCGCACCGGCTCCCCGACGCCTGCTGTCGCGTGGTGCATCTCTACTTCAGCGACCCGTGGCCGAAGGCCCGGCATCACAAGCGTCGCGTCGTGCAGGACGCCTCGATGCGGGCGTTCCACCGCGTGCTCGAGCCGGACGGCGAGCTCCGCCTCGTCACCGACCACGACGATCTGTGGGCGTGGTACGAGGAACACGCGGCCCGACACGCGGACCTCTTCGAACGCGAGGACTTCGAACGGCCCGCCTCCGCGGGCGAGGGCGAGGTCGTCGGCACGAACTTCGAACGCAAGTTCCGCCGAGAAGGCCGCCCCTTCCACGCCATGACGCTCCGAAAGCGCTGACGACACTTGATTCGCGAACCCCCGGAAACAGGGGACAGGCACCGCCCCGCAGAGGCATTGGCCACCCACCAATCTCGAATCTCGAATCTCGAATCTCCAATCTCTCCACTCTCTACTTTCTACTCTCTACTCTCCACTCTCTCCCCATGCTCCCCCTCCTCGCTCGCCTCGTCGCCTTCGACACCACCAGCGCCCACGGTCGCCCGACCGCGCCGCTGGGCGACGCCGTCTGCGAGGTGCTGGACCATCCGGCGATCCGCGGCGAGCGATTCGACTGTGGCGACGGTCGCGAGAATCTCTGGTTCGAGACGGGGCCCGCCTGCGACGACGGGCGTCGGGGT
>JAUIHC010000572.1 GCA_030432455.1 Phycisphaerae bacterium
CGCGCCGCCCTGGATGCTCGAGTCCTTCCTCGGCATGGCGGTCTGGCAGTGGCTCGCCGTCGCCGCGGTGGTCCTGACCGGACTCGCCGCCGACCTCGTGATCCGGCTCCTCACCATCGGGGTCGTCCGCCGCCTCGCCCGGCGGCTGCATCCCGAGGTCGACGACGTCTCGGTCCGCCGGGCGGTGCGCGGACTCGGCATCGTCGGCACCACCCTCGTCTGGCTCGCCGGCATCTCGCTCCTCGGACTGCCTCTGGCGGTGTTCGCGATCCTCGAACCCGCGGCGCGATTCGCCCTCGTCCTCTCGATCTTCTGGCTCGGGTGGCGAGCCACCGATCTCGTCGGCGAGGTGATCGGCGCCCGCGCCACCGCGACCGACACCCGGCTCGACGACATCCTCGTGCCGATGCTTCGCAAGACGATCAAGGTGCTCCTCGTCGTCTTCGCGATGCTCAATCTCGCCCCGATGCTCGGTCTGAACCTCGGGCCTCTGCTCGCGGCGATCGGCGTCGGCTCGTTCGGCTTCGCATTCGCGTTCAAGAACTCGCTGGAGAACCTCTTCGGCAGCGTCACGGTGATCCTCGACCGCCCGTTCCAGGTCGGCGACTGGATCGTGATCGACGGCGTGGAGGGGACGGTCGAGACCGTCGGACTCCGCTCGACCCGCATCCGCACCTTCTACAACTCGCTGGTGACGATGCCGAACGCGAACCTCGTCACCACCAAGGTCGACAACTACGGCATGCGGAAGTACCGGCGATGGTCCACGAAGGTCGGCATCCTCTACGGAACGCCGATCGCGCGGATCGATGCGTACTGCGAGGCGATCCGCGAACTCGTCCGGGAGCATCCGTACACCCGGAAGGACTACTACCAGGTCTGGCTGAACGGCTTCGGCGAGAGCGCCTTGGAGATCCTCGTCTACGTCTTCTGGGAGGCTCCCGACTGGCAGACCGAGCTCCGCGAACGCCATCGACTGATGCTCGACATGATCCGGGTCGCGGACGAGCTCGGGATCGACTTCGCCTTCCCCAGCCGGACGCTCTACCTCCAGCGGGGCACCCCGCCGGGAACGCCTCGGGATCCCGGCCTCGACGCGGCGGATCCCCGCGCCGCGATGCGGTCCGGCCGGGCCGCGGTGCGGTCGGTGGTCGAGCATGCCGACTGGCAGGGCGAGGTTCCGCCGAAGTACCGGTTCCTCACCGCCGAGGAGACCGCGCGGATCGACCGCATCGCCGACGAAGAGCGGGCGTCGGAGGTCGAACGGCGCCTGGAGCAGCGGGAGCGGACCGATCTCCCGTCTCAGGAGGGGCAGGATCCCGAACGCCCCGACTTCACCGAACAGCGTGAGGCCGGCGGGTGAGGCCCGCCGGAGTATCATCCGCTCCCCGATTCGGAGCCTCGTCTTGACCACCGATCCGTCCTCGACCGCCTCTCCGTCCACCACCCTCGACGTCGCCACCCTCCGGGTCGCCTCGATCGCCGACGGCCTCGCCGAGTTCACCGTCCCCGGGACGCAGTACCGGCTGCACCTCGTGGTGGACGCCGACTTCGCGGCGACGGTCGGACAGCGGGTCCGAGGTCGCGTGCACGGCCAGGCCCAGCGGATGCACCGTGCCGGTGCCGGCGGCAACTTCATCGAGCCGCTCCAGGGCCGCCCCCGGATCGTGCAGGGCACCGTGCTGGCGGTCGATCCGACGGCCGACGAGGTCATCCTCGATCTGGTGGTCCCGGTCCGCATCGCGGTGCAGAGCGGCCAGTCGGCGACGGCGTTCACCACCGGGGACGTGGTCAACTTCTACATGGAGCCGGGGACCCGCTTCACGGCG
>JAUIHC010000573.1 GCA_030432455.1 Phycisphaerae bacterium
CCTCCGCGGCGGCGACCCGCTTGCGGGCCATCTCGATCCGGGCTCGGGAGGCGAAGTTCTCGGCCTCGCTTCGGGAGAGCTCCTTGACCGACTCGATCCGGACCTCCTCGCGGGGGACGTCGCCCATGCCGCCGACCCGGGTGGTGGGCACGCCGGCGATCGCATCGACGACGGTCATGCCGCCGATGACCGTGCCGAACACCGCGTAGCCGGCGCCGTCACGCGGCTGGTCGAGGAATCCGTTGTCCTTGAGGTTGATGAAGAACTGGGCGGTGGCGGAGTCGGGCTGGTTCCCGAGGCGGGCCATGGCCAGCGTCCCCCGCATGTTCTTCAGGCCGTTCCGCCACTCGTTGGTGATCGGAGGACGAATGCCGTGGCCTTCGCCCTTCTGATGCAGGCCGCCGGGGTAGTTCCCGTGATGGTCGAAACCGCCGCCCTGGATCATGAATCCGGGGATCACCCGGTGGAAGACGGTGTTGTCGTAGAAGCCGTCCTTCGCATAGGTCAGGAAGTTCTCGACGGTGATCGGGGCCTTCTCGTCGTCGAGCTCCACGACGATCGGTCCGAGACTCGTGGTGATCGCGGCGTACTTGGTGGCGAACGCCGCGGGGACGAGCGTGAGGGAGGCGATGGCGGCGACGGCGACACGGCGGAGGCTGATCATCGGTGAGGTCCTGATGTGGGGAATCCGAAGGGGCATGCGAAGTCGACTCGACCGACGCTCCGGATGCCGGTCTCCGAGGTCGGGGACCGGCCCCCGGACGAGGCGGATCGACGCCGTACTGTACGACAAGCCCGGCGGGAGACATCGGGCGCGGTCACGGAGGACATCCACAGGGTCGTCGGTGTCGAATCCGATGCGGAGCGGCCGACATTCCTACGATGGCGATTCCTGATCCGCGATCGCCGACTCCCCCCGGACGCCCGCCTTTCCATGACCGATTCCACTCCTTCGAAGACCGCGACCCGAGGCCCGATCGGGGCGATGCTCGACCTCTTCTCCAGCGTCCGTCTCGGCATCGTGCTGCTGGTGGTCCTGTTCGTCTACATGTCGATCGGATCGGCCGGCCTCGTCTACCCGATCCATCCCAACATCCTTCACCCGGACGCGTGGGTCCACGCCCAGATCCGTCAGTGGCGGCCGTTCGAGATGACCGAGTTCGAGTGGTTCCACTGGTGGCCGTTCGACGCGATGATCGGGCTGCTCTGCCTGAACATGGCCGTCACCACGGTCCGGCGGATCCCGCTGAACGCGATCAACGCGGGGGTCTGGATGATCCATGTCGGGATCATCATGCTCGCCCTCGGAAGCGTCTACTACTTCGGCACCAAGGTCGAGGGCGACGCGCCGGTCGCCCGCCGCGCCGTCACGATCGCCCTCACCGACGGCGAGACCGGAGGCGTGCTCGGCTCGGAGCGGCTGCTCGCGATGCCCGGACTCTCGACCTCGATCGGGGTCGGCGACCGTCGATACGACATCGCGGTCCAGAGCATCGATCCCGCGTGGGAGCTGCTCTCCGGGGATGACAAGGGCGAGCGGGCGTTCAGCGTCAATCTCATGGTCGAACGCGGCGACGGCGAACGCTTCATCCGGCAGGTGATCGCGGGCTACCCCGACTACACCGAGGATCTGGTCTTCAGCAACGACGGCGGACAGCCGTTCAAGCGGAACGTGAAGGTCAACGGCGAGCGGCTCTTCGATCAGGAGTTGCTGGTCGGTCTCGAATTCGCCCCGACCGACCACGCGTACCTTCGCAACGATCTGTCGAAGAGCTGGGCGCTCTACCTGCGAAGGATCGGCGACACCGAATGGG